>JABDPQ010000342.1 GCA_013042695.1 Desulfobacterales bacterium
GATAATACACCGCCTCTCTTATACGTGACATGCGGGTCGCAAATACTGCATTTATTAAAATAAGGCAGCCTGCAACTATGGCAAAAGCCGCAAAAAAAGTGATTATTTTGGAGAGCCTTTTGATCAATTCCCCGAATTGAACGGCCGTCTCAGCAACATTGATGGTACTGACATGCGGCATGGCGGTGACAATACGGCTAATCATGCCTGGTATCTCTTCTTTATCAATATGCAAGGCAGCAAAAAGAGTCTGCGGCGCATCTTCAAGCACGTCTGTTGAAAAAACAAAATAAAAAAATGGATAGAGCTTTGATTTAGTTCTTTCTCTGATGCTGGTAACCTGAGCATCAAGCATAACTCCTTGAATGTTGAATACTAATCTATCATTAAGTTTGATATTGCCAATGTCGGCGATCGTGTCAAGGATAGAGACCTCAGTAACATCTGGTGGGGTGCGTTCTGGAAAAAACAGCCGGTCTCCTGCGATGAGTCGTTCATCTTCCAAAAGATTCTCGCGGTAAGTCAGATTGAATTCTCGAGCCAAACTGTCACTTTTTCTTTCTCTTTCTTTAGCGCGGTCAATGTCTTTTCCATTAATCGATAAGAGTCTGGCACGAATTACTGGGAAAAAATCGACCTCCTCTCCAACAATGGTGCGAAACTGCGTCATTTGATTTTTTTGAATATCAAGGCAGAACAGATTCGGGGCATCCTCCGGGTAGTTATCTACAAAAGAGGCAAAAAGGTTATACTCAACGAGATAAATGGTCATCAATACCGAAAGCGCAGATGTCAGTGTAACGATTATCGAGCGAGAAGCATTACCTGGGCGGTAAAGACTTCTCAATGCCTGACGCATTGACAACCAAGGGACAGAAAGTGAGCGAATCAGTTTGAGTAACACTATTGTAATTGCTGTTATCACGGTAATAACACAAACAAAACCAACCATAAAATAGACGCCGATAACGATATCCTCAAGTTGCCTGATCACCAGCAACGAAAGAAAGAGCAAACCAGTTAGATACGTCGCATAGCGAACACCGGACTGAGTCTTCACTTGTATCTCACGACGAAATATGGCAACGGGTTTAATACCTCCCAGCCTGAATAGAGGAAGAAAAGTGAACAGGGTCATGACCATCAAACCCAGAACGAGGCCCTCCACGACATCAACAAAAGCAAAACCCACAGAGGTGTTGTCAAATAATATCCCTTGAAACAGGTAAGGAAATGATTGTTTGAGCAGATATCCTGCCCCGATACCTCCAAGACAACCAACTACTCCCAACGACAACACAACCAAGTAATAATGGACATGCAGAAAACCATTGGTCGCTCCTATGGTTTTTATAATGGCAATGGTTTTTTCCTTCTCTCTTAACAACGCCAAAAGAGAACTTTGCATACCGATGCCGCCTAAGAGCAAGGTGAATATACAGATAAATGACAAAAAGAACAGCAAGTTATCAATAAATCGTTTCACACCGGAGCGGGCATTTTGGGCAGTTTCTACACGCTCTTGTCCGGTAATAGCTATCTCACCGAGCTGCTTACTCATTCCCTCAATGGCACGGCGATCTGAAGCCTTGAGTAATATTTCATATGAAGCTCTGCTTCCTTTACCTAGCAGCCCGAGATGATCAAGGTCGGTTGCCGAAACAAATATCCTCGGGCCAATGGATAAAAAGGAAACAGGCCGGGTTGTCTCATGAAGGACAATATCTGCAATTTCCAGGACACCATCGCCAATATGTAATTTTGTACCAGCTGAAATTGATAAACGTTCAAGCACCTCTTGAGCGACAACGAGTTTCCCTGGTTTTAATACCTCCCTGAATTCCTGGCCTGATTTCAAGGTAACCGATCCGTAGAATGGATAGGCTGATTCTACTACTTTGATATTTGCAAATAGTGATTTTTCTGATCCTTCCGGACGGACAACCGAATAAAAATCATATGTCTTAAGCTGTTCAACCTGATGCCGTGCTTCCAGATCGTCAATGGCTTGTCGCAGTGTTAAGGAGATTGGCTGATGTGCATGGATAATAATATCTCCACCGTGGAGCGCCTGGGCGTCACTGAGTAAAAATTGCTCAACATCTCGTTTGAAACTGTTTAAGGCTGTCAAGCTGGTAATGGACAAGGCCACACAAAAAATGAATAGTATTGACAGCGTTCCGCTATCATAAATGTCTCTGATGAGAAATCGATAGTGCATCATGATAGACCGGTATGCTCCCCCGTTAATCTGCCATCATGAAGCTTCAGGATTCGGGTTGCCGATTGTGCAACTTCGCTGCTGTGGGATGCCATGAGCAATGTTGTATCATGCTCTTCGCGAAGGGCCGACAGCAGGTTGATGATAGAAAAGCTGTTTTCCGAATCAAGGTTTCCGGTTGGTTCATCAGCAAAGACCAACCGGGGGTTATTAATCAATGCTCTACAGATTGCTACCCGTTGTTTTTCTCCACCAGAAAGTTGTTGAGGCATGCTGGAACGACGCTCCCACAAGCCGACACGCTCCAAAAGCTCTTCAGCCTTGGGCTTGGCCAGCCGATCTTTTTTTAACTCTGCAGGAAACATGATGTTTTCAAGTGCATTAAGAGATGGTATCAGATGGAAGGCCTGAAAAACAAACCCTATCAAGTCATTGCGTATTGGGGTAAGTGCATTTTCGGAAAGCCTGGAAATTTCTTGTCCGGCAAGCCAAATTTCTCCCTTGCTCGGCTTATCAAGACCTGACAGCAGAGTCAATAATGTTGTTTTCCCACTACCGCTGCTCCCTGAAATAACCACAAACTCTCCAGATTTCACCGATAAAGAAACCGAGTCCAATATGGTGATTTTTCGATCACCAATAGAGTAATGATGCGTCAATCCTTCAGTTCTTAGTATTGTTTCTTTCACGATATCAAACAGTTAAGTTAAAATGTCAAAACAATTGTCATCATCTGAGACAATTGCCATCTGTTAACGTAGACCACACCATAATCATCATAAACAGACATGCGGATAAGGCCTGCGACAAAAAGAAGACGTTTGAGCCTTTTGCAAAATGATGATTTTCGTTCAAAGTCGAAACATGTGAAAAATTTTTACCGCAGGCTTATAATTGATATTCCTAGGATAAAAATCTAAGCATAGCGTAGCGGTGGAACGAAAAGGGCGTTTTGCAAGTGGCTCGTTTTATTGCCTAATCTGAAAGACAAATGCTTCTGCTGCCTTTTCTGCAGGCGTATGGAAATTTGGGCTTCAGCTCATGGCAGTAAAGCAGCAATATGATGAGCGGCATTTTCAGCACCGGCCAAATTTATCGCACCACGAAGAGATGATGAAAATGAGCTTTGAAGATAAAAGAGGATTTTCTCGTACAAGACTGTTGAACTGCATTTCTGTTCCCCAAGAACAGTAATTTTATCTGGGAATGCCAGAGTTAATTTCTCGAGATGGTGTTGCTGCTCCAAATCCTCCATGCTTCTCATAATTGCAATGGCAGGAATATTCAGAGCAAGTACGTCAACCAGTGAATTGTAGCCGCCAAATATGACGGCCATTTTTGAACAGCTGCTGGCCTCAAGATAATGCCTACTGAATGGTTCAACTGTGCAGTACGAAAGCCTGTTCAAGCTACTTAGGTGGGATGGATCTGCACCTTCACCTAAAAATATCCGCCATTGACCGTATTTACCGTCCGTTCGTTGTATCGACTGGATAAGCAACTCAAGGAAATCGTGCGTATGTTCATCAAACCAGGGTACTGAAACAGTACAGGCATAGCTTTGGTTGTGCGCGGGTAAAAAATAAGAAAGTTCCGACAATCTCGAAACATAACCACACTCCACTGGCACGATATCAAACCGCTTGGCGAGCATCTTTTTGTGTTCATCTCCGAGTATGGCGGCATCACCATACCAGAGCAGACCTGAATAAAAACGCCTGAAATGATCGAGTGCGTGTGCTGACTCTGTCTGCTTGACACCGCCGATAACTCCCCGCATACCAAGCAGCCATCTAATATCATCGGTCTGGCCAAAGGCCTCAAGAGAGGGAACCAATTCCTTGTGCTTGCCTTGCGGGGTATGATCTGAAAGCACAAGGCGTGGCCGATAGCACTCAACAATGTGCAGAATCTGATTCGCCCGAATCTGCCCCAACGCCTGATCGCTAAAACCAGAAAGGCCGCCAACACCACGAGATTTGCCTGCAACAACTTTTGTTGCGTAAGCTGGAAGCTTCAACCAATCAAGTGGCGCCGGACCGATCAGTTCTCCAGTCTGGCGGCACCCTGTTACCAGTAAAACGCGCAATTCTGCGTAAAGACGCCGAACGGCTAGCCCGATTGCTACCGTCCGGGCGACATGTCCCAAACCCCTTCCGTCATGGGCATATAACAGAAGATCAAGACGCGGCGTTTTCTCTTGTTTAATTGTCATCAAAGCCTTTAATAAATAATTCTTCGAGCCTGCCAAAATCTCCCTTTCCAGTAATAACCATCAATTCTGGAAAGCGTGACCCCCCGCCTGCTCGAAACATGTATAAACCGCATAGCATCGACATAAATGCCGATATGACGATCAAACCAACCTGTTTTAAAAAGAACCAAATCTCCTGCTTGGAGATCTGTACGATGTATTATTTTGCCGGATTGGGCCTGGCTGCTTGTCGTTCGCGGCAACTGTATGCCAAATTGCGAAAGATAGGTCAAATATACAAACCCTGAACAATCAATACCCTTTCGATTCAGCCCCCCGTCTCGGTAGGGCACACCTTGCCAGTCCCGGTAAAAATCGAGGAGTATCTTCTTAACCAACACCTGATTGGATGCATCTATTTTGGTATTGGCTGCATGTTGGCTGATAACCGGCTGACTCCTGCCGCCAACACATCCAGTGAGGACAATACAGAGCAAGACAATGAGGCTGTAACAGCTGTATTTTACCATCATCTCTACTCGGCAACTAATTGTCTTTCACCTTGTCAATTAGAGAGATATGCAAGTCACAGACATTTGTATTGGTAGGGCCAGTCTTGAACAATCCAGAGCAGGCCTGAAAAAAATGGTATGAATCATTGTTTTCCAGAAAGGTGTTGGGGTCAAGACCTGCCATCGCAGCGGTTTGAATAATTGCTTGATCTGCAAAAGCGCCTGCAGCATCAGTGGGCCCATCATTGCCATCTGTGGAAGCTGCAAGAAATGTCAGTGACTTACATAGATTACGATTTCGTATCATCTCCAGCAAGAACGCCAAAGCCATTTCCTGGTTGCGCCCGCCCTTTCCAGACCCTCGAAGCTGAACCACCGGTTCGCCTCCGGACATAATGCAGATTGGGGGCCTGCCAATGGTATTATTAGCGGCACAATCAATGGTTATCGCCGCAAGCGTCTTGGCCACCTCCCGAGCCTCACCCACGATTCTGCTCGTTAAACATATGACCTGATACCCAAGCTCCCTGGCCTCACGAGCAGCCGCATCAAGAGCATGAAGGTTCGTACCGAGCAGGATATTTGTGGTTAAGTCGAGATCTGAATTACCAGACTTAAGGGTTTCAGGAATATCACCGTTGATGCCCCTCGTCAAAATGGTACGAACAGACTCTGGAACCTTTTTATCTATCCCATATATTTTAAGAATATCAAGGGCATCAATGAATGTTGTCGGATCAGCGCATGTTGTTCCGGATGCAATGCTTGAGAGATCATCACCAACAACATCGGAAAGGATGAAATTAATACTGCGCGCAGGAGCTGCTTTTGATAAAAAGCGTCCTCCCTTAATCGAAGAGAGGTGCTTACGAATACAGTTTATCTCTTCAATATCTGCGCCGCAGGCGAGAAGCAGTGCGGTGGTTTCCTGCTTGTCTGCAAGGGTCAGGGCAACATCCTCTCCCATAACATTCCAACGTGCGGGAAGTGGAAGAAGCGCTGAGCCGCCGCCTGAAATAAGAGATATAATCAGGGTGGATTCGTTACTGCTTTCTGCCAACTTGAGAATTCTCGTGGCAGCACGAACTCCGTTCTCATCGGGTACAGGGTGACCAGCTTCGATAATCTCGATTTTAGCAAGAGGTTCAGTATGGCCGTACTTAACGGATACCAAGCCACCACTCAGGCGGTCCCCAAGAATTTCTTCTATAGCCTTGGCCATTGGAGCGGTGGCTTTTCCGGCTCCAACCACCACTACCTTATGGTATTCATTTAAATCAATTT
>JABDPQ010000345.1 GCA_013042695.1 Desulfobacterales bacterium
CTCAACGGCTATTCGAGCCATAGCTTCAATTGCATCATCGTCAAAACTGAGATCAATTCCTTCCGTTGCCATCAGGGCGATATATTGTTTTGTCAAAGCATTTTCCGGCTCGGTGAGAATTCTTACAAACTCCTCTTTTCCCAGCGAGTGCAATTCAACCCGCAGAGGAAAACGCCCCTGAAGTTCGGGTATGAGATCCGATGGTTTACTGACATGAAATGCCCCGGAGGCAATAAAGAGAATATGGTCTGTCTTGACGAGGCCATGCTTTGTTGAAACCGTTGCACCTTCGACGATTGGCAACAAGTCGCGCTGTACGCCTTCACGGGAAACGTCTGGACCGTGTGAACTCCCACTTTGTCGTGAAGCAATTTTGTCTATTTCATCGAGAAAGACAATCCCAGACTGTTCGGTACGACGGAGTGCCTCCTTCATGACCTTGTCCATATCAACCATGCGCTCCATTTCCTGCTGCTTGAGTGCTTCCAATGCTTCAGGAACTTTAAGGCGCCGTTTTTTCTTTTTTCGAGGAAATATCTTGCTGAAGGCATCCTGCAAGTTTGATTGCATTTCCTCCATTCCGGAGGTGGTCATTATTTCGACCATTGGCATGGATTTTGACTCATCAAGGCAAAGTTCGAGCTCCCTGCTATCAAATTTGCCATCACGAAGCATCTGACGAATCTTGTCCCTGGTTGATGATTCGTGACCGGTGCCAACGAGCGGCATCTGGTCTTCATGACCCACCAGGGTAAATGATTTAGAACCATCCGGACCAGTGTCAGTCAGCGGGCTGGCACTTTTGGGTGTTGGCGGGAGCAGCAAATCAAGAACCATGTCCTCTGCGGCCGCTGCGGCAATACCCTCGAGTCGCTGTTTTTCTTCTGTTTTAACCATGCTTATGGCAATTTCCAACAGGTCCCTAATCATTGATTCAACATCCCTGCCAACATACCCAACCTCGGTAAATTTTGAGGCTTCAACCTTTACGAAGGGAGATTGCGCCAGGGTTGCCAGCCGCCGGGCAATTTCTGTCTTGCCAACACCTGTAGGGCCGATCATAATGATATTCTTCGGTGCAATTTCTTCCCGTAACGGCGAGGGTACCTGCTGTCGTCGCCAGCGATTTCTCAAGGCAATAGCAACGGAGCGTTTCGCATCTGACTGGCCTACGATGTATTTATCGAGCTCAGCAACCGTTCCACGTGGCTTTAAAGCCTGTATTTCTTTCATATTGATTCAATGATAAGTGATGAATTAGTAAAAACGCAGATAGACGAGGCTATCTCCATTGCTGTCCTGCTGATCTCCTCGGCACCCAGTTCACTTTTTTGTACGAGGGCAAGTGCTGCTGCATGGGCATAAGGGCCACCAGAACCAATAGCAAGTACTCCAGCGTCAGGTTCTATTACGTCGCCGTTTCCTGAGAGCAGCAATGAATGATCTTTATCCACAGCAATCATCATCGCTTCAAGTCGTCTGAGTAATTTATCTGAACGCCAATCTTTGGCAAGCTCGACGGCAGAACGCATTAAATTTCCGTTATATTGTTCAAGTTTTTGTTCGAGTCTGTCATAGAGCGTAAAGGCATCGGCAGTTGCTCCGGCAAAGCCAGTGATCACCTTATTTTGGTAAAGACGGCGTACTTTTTTGGCGTTATGCTTAAGCACGGTATTACCAAGAGATACCTGACCGTCCCCGGCAACGACAACGGTCCCTTTGTGACGCACCGACAAAATTGTTGTAGATTTTGTTTTCATCAATTGAAATCCATTTTGAGTAGAGCTGCTCTATTCTTTGGCAACGAGCTCATTTATTTTCTCCCGCAAGGGGATGAGCTTTGTCGTATACTTCGCTAAGGTGGTCCAAGGTCAGATGCGTATAACGCTGGGTGGTGGATAAACTCGCATGGCCAAGAAGCTCCTGAACCGAACGCAGATCCGCACCCATTTCCAATAAATGCGTCGCAAATGAATGTCGAAGTGCATGAGGGGTTACAATTTGGGGTATCCCGGCCCGTTCTGCGTATTTTCTGACAAACCGTTCTACAGATCGAGTTGTCAGCCTGCCTCCACGTGCATTGATAAAAAGTGCTTCTGTTTCAAACTCCTTTTTTTGCTTAAACCGCGCGTTTATCAGTTGGCTGCGGTCAGGAAGCCATTTTTTAATGGCCTCAGCTGCCGGACGACCGACGGGAACCAAGCGCTCCTTATTTCCTTTGCCCCTCACCCTAAGCATTTCAGCTTCGAAATCAAGGTCATCAATATCTGTTGAAACCAGCTCAGCCACACGTATTCCGGTCGAATAAAGTGTCTCCAGTATGGCCTGGTCCCGATTCCTCAAGGTGTCTCTTTGGTCAGGAGTTTCAAGTAGTAAAAATACCTCATCAACGGTGAGAAATACCGGAATGGATTTTTCTCTTTTAGGGCCTGATATGCCGGCAAGTGGGTCAGAATTGATAATTTCCTCCCGTCTCAAAAAACGAAAAAATGTCCTCAAGGCTGAAAGTTTCCGGCCTACCGTTGCCGGATTATTAGAACCGCGAAGACTGGCGATATACTTCCTGACATGCGAGCTTGAAACCTCAGATGGGGAAATATTCACCGGCAGGTGATCAACACATTCATTTAAATCATGACGATAACCGCAAACCGTGTGCTCCGAATATCCTTTCTCGGACTCCAACCAGCGTATGAATAAACCTATGTACTCATTCATATCCAGCGTCATCTCAGCTTTGTTATCTGTCATTGGTTGTCGCCTCTTCGATCATCGAGAAAGCAATCATTCCTTGCATTATTGCCAGCTTATGTACTATATTCATGTTCTAAGTATAGTCAGCAGTAATCCTTTTTCAATCAGGAAAACGTCTGATCGTTATCTTCGATAACAGACGTATGAAAAGAGATGGCCAAAAAAACGTTTGAATCTGCTCTGGTGCGGCTTGAACAAATCTCAGAGGAGCTTGAAGACGGCAACCTGAGCCTTGAGACAAGTCTTAAAAAGTTTGATGAAGGTATCAAGTTAGCTGAATTCTGTAATGGTAAACTCTCCGAAGCACGCACTAAAGTTGAAATTTTAATGGAGAAAAGCGGCCGCATTGAAGCAGTGCCTTTTGGTGATCAAGAGAATGACGATTAGTGATTATCTCCTCGCCAAAAAGGGATTGATTGAACAGGCACTTGAGAGGGAGATGTTATCTTCGGGTGGACATTTCTCCGCGCATATTTCGGCAATGCGCTACAGTCTCTTTGCTGGCGGGAAACGGCTCAGACCCATCCTCTGTCTTGCTGCGGCAGAAGCCGTCACCGACGATCGTGCGATCATAGATAATCTACTGCCAATAGCCTGTGCTCTTGAATGCATACACACCTATTCACTGATTCACGACGACCTGCCGGCGATGGATGACGATGATTTGAGGCGAGGGAAACCGACAAATCATAAAATATATGGCGAGGCAGCAGCCATTTTAGCAGGAGATGGTCTGCTGACGTATGCTTTTGAGTTACTAGCGCGCCCATCGATTTTATTATCTGCCGAAAACTGCATGAAAATCAGTCATCTGGTTGCACGCGCCGCGGGATCGCTAGGAATGGTTGGCGGACAGTCTCTTGATATAGAAAATGAAAACAGAAAATATCGCTTTGAGCTGCTTAAAACAATTCATAAAAGCAAAACCGGTGCCTTGATCACCTGTTCTGTTCAAGTCGGAGCGATAGGCGGTGGAGCAAATCGCCAGCAGGAACAAAGTCTAAAAAGTTATGGAAAGTTTATCGGCCTTGCCTTTCAGATTGTCGATGATCTTTTAGATGCCACCGCAACCACTGAAGAGCTTGGCAAGACTGCCGGCAGCGACTCAGAACGTGGTAAAGCTACGTATCCGGCCTTTTTTGGCATAGATAAAACGAAACACAAGGCCAAGGAAGCAGTGCAT
>JABDPQ010000451.1 GCA_013042695.1 Desulfobacterales bacterium
ATATAAGCTCAAGCAAACTCTGGAGTAGAATATGGATGCAAAATTTAGACGCGTCGATCGTGACCGTTTTAAACAACTCGCCTTTCCACATCTCGAATTTCTCTATAATATCGCTTTAAAATACACAGGAAGACCCTACGACGCCGAGGACATCGTCCAAGAAACATTGTATACGGCTTTTCGAAAATTTCATCAGCTTCGAGACGATAATAAATGCCGTCAATGGCTTTTCTCGATCTTACGGACGACTTTTCTCAGAGAACGACAATTATTTAAGAAAAGACCATTCCTCGACGACGGCTCAGGCTATCTGAAACACATTACCAATGAATCTGCCGACTCACTGTCTGCTGCAATTGAAAAAAAGATCAATAAAAATATGGTGCAGGCAGCCCTTGATGAACTGCCGGAGAAGCATAAATCCCCCCTTGTCCTATTTTATATGGAGGACATGACCTATCAAGAGATTGCTGATTTACTTGAAATTCCTATCGGTACAGTCATGTCACGGCTGGCGCGAGCCAAGAAAAGCATTAAAAGAGTGTTGTTAAAAAAGATGGGAAAACAAGCCGGCTTGAAAAAAATCGTCTCTTTTAGCTCGATCTTGATGCAGGAGGTGATGTGATGGATTGCGGCAAATACCAAAATTGGCTGGAAAATAAAGATCTTTCTGATATGTCAGAGTCCAACCGGGCAAAAAACCATGAGAAAACATGTGAACATTGCAAAGATTTGGCTGCAAAGGATCAGGCACTTGATCATGCGATTGCGCGTGAATTAGCTCGAGAACCTCTGCCTGAAAACCTTGAGAGGATCGTTGCCTTAAATCTTCATAAGACCACTTACAGCGAGCGGCGTATATCAACATCGATGATTCGGGTTGTATCTATATTTGTCGGGATTTGTTCGCTTCTATTCCTGTTTACCTTGCTGCCTAGAGATTTTTCCGGCAGGGGAGAATTCAGCAGTTCACTGGCTGCTGATCACCACAAACTCAATAAACCTCATGGGCTTAAAGAGATTGACGATGTGTCGGCATGGCTTGTTGCAATTGCCGATTTTCAGGCATCTTTACCTGCTGATTTTAAGGGAAAAGAACAACAATTTATCGGTGGCAGGATTTGTGTGATTGATGAGTGCCGAACAGTGCACCTTGTTTTCCGGGAGGGCGGTGTACTCACTTCGCTCTATATTATGGATGCCAGGCAAGTACCAGCTTCTTTCAAGCAGGGTAAAGTTTATTTGGTAAATACAGATGGAAACAGCGTCAAGATATGGCAGGAAAACCATCAGGTATATGCTCTCATTACCTGACAAAACTGCCTCAGCACTGTAATAAGGGTATTGTGCACTAAACCCAAATCATCCCAGGTTAAAAAAGAAGCCGACCTGGTAAACAAGCACGGCTAAAATAAAAGCAAACACCGTATTGAAAGCCATCGAAAAAGCGGCCCACCCCCAGGAAGATTCTTTTGCAATGCATGCCACCGTGACAAAACACGGGGCGTAAAACATAATGAACACCAGAGCAGCGACAGCTATAACCTTGTTCCAATGCTGCGAGCGTCTTAGACGTTTTCCTAACGAATCCGATTTTTCAAGAGCAACTTCACCAATTGAATAGGCGGTACCGAGCGTGGAGACAATGACTTCTTTGGCGGCAAACCCGCCCACAAGAGCAATATTTGTGCGCCAGTCAAACCCTGCAAATCGTGAGACAGCCTCTAAACTCCGCCCGGCGGTTCCCGCGAAAGAGGATCTCAAAGCCTGTTCAGATTCGGCTCTGTCCACCATCTGCAGTTTTGCCTGAAGATCCACTGCCTCAGCTGAGAGTGAGTCCGGATTTGTAGAAAGTTCATTAACTATCGCAGCCGGAGAGGCAGCAATAATTGAATTACGCTCACTCTCAAAAGATAACAACTTTTCCGAAGAGAGCCCAGGGTAGGTCATCATGGCCCAGAGAAGAATTGAGATACCCAGTATGATCGTGCCGGCCTTTTTTATGTATTGCCAGGTTCTCTCCCAGGTATGAATAAGCAACCCTTTCAAGGTCGGGATGCGATAAGGGGGCAGTTCCATAACGAAAGGGGTTGGCTCACCCCGCAATATGGTCATTCTGAGGAATTTGGCAGCAAATAACGCCACAATCCAGGCCAGCATTGTAAAAACGAACATCAGCAATGCTTTGTTCTCTGAAAAAAAAGTGCCAATAAGAAGTGCAAGAACGGGAAGCTTTGCACCGCAATTCATAAATGGCACCGTAAGCAGAGTAGCCATGCGTTCTTTGGGCGAACGCAGGGTTCTGGTCGCCATAACTCCCGGTACGGCGCATCCTCCAGCAATGCCTCCGGAGATAATAAATGGCATCACTGATGATCCATGAAGGCCAAATATTCGGAATATTCGATCCATCATATAGGCGACACGTGCCAGATAACCGGAATCTTCAAGTACAGCGATACCAAAAAACATGAACATTATCAGAGGTACAAAACCCAAGACCCCTCCAACCCCATCTATGACCCCAGAAATGAGCAGCGACTTGAGCGGTCCTGCCGGCATGGCTTTATCAATGACTGA
>JABDPQ010000357.1 GCA_013042695.1 Desulfobacterales bacterium
GGGCAGAACTCTCCATGGAGAATCTCACATACTCCCTTTCCAATAATTTCTTCAAGCGTCTTGCCAGCGATATCCTGGGTAGCCCTGTTGGCATATGTAATTATTCGCTGAGGGTTTATAGCGAGAATCGGGTTCTGAATAAAATATAAGAGTTCATTGTGAGCATTGACATGGACAGAATGACCATTTACTTGAAATGTTTTTTCCTTCGTGGACGTGCGCTTTAAACTCATATTTCCTCCAACTGGAAGATATATCGAGCAGAGAAAACTCAAGATAGACCAAAGGTTCCTTCTACCTGTACTCAATAACTTGCAGTCTATGCCTAATCTAAACCTTATCGACTCTTTTATGTCCAGATATTTCTAACTTTCTCTTGTATCAAAAGCCATAACAACCCACTGTTCAGTGCCGGAGCGGATCTGTTGACCCTTCAGGCATTGCTTGTCATTCCAAGATTATAAAAAACACCAGCAAATGTTCTTGACAAATTCTTGATAAACCAATCAAATACTACACATTGTAGTTATGACATTCGTAGTACATTGTACCTAAGAGGTAATCAATCTTTTAAAAACTGCCCTGTCTGACCCAGAACTATATGGCTCTGAATTACAAGAAACTCCGGCCAGACATGGAAATAATTTCATCAATACCCATGCCACGCTAACCACACTCGCGAGAGAAAAACGATGAACGAAGCCTTAATTCTGGAAAAACTGGATCAGCTCTCAGCTGAAGTTCAATCTCTAAAATCTGATGTACTGCAGGATTTAAAACGTGATCTCGAGCCTGTTCTCAAGCAGGCACAGCCAAATCTGGTGAATTTTTTTGCCGACATTGAAGACGAATACACCAATGAAAAAGCCGTACATCTGGCAAAAAATGTCCTGACAAGCCTGGATGAGCTCAATGAAATGGTGGACACCCTCAAAGCCGGTGTGGAACTGAAAAATGATTTGGTTCCCATTGCCATGCAGGCATACCCATCAACAATCAATTTTTTCAATGAACTTGAAGGTGATTTTCACGTAGATGAGCTGACCGTTCTTTTGAGAAAAGTACTCACCAACCTTGAAAATCTTGGTGAGGCAGTAGACATACTTAAAGCTGGAGTTGAACTCCGAGATGATCTGGTCCCGATTGTCGAACTCATCTATCCGCGAGTACTGCGTTTCATGAATTCTCTTCATGAAGGCGAATTCCAGGCTGAACAACTTGGTGATTTGCTTCATACAATTCTCATCAACATCCACACACTCAGTGACCTGCTCAACATGGTCCAGCCGATGACGGAACTTGTCAAGGAACTCACCGCTGTCATGAAAGGAACTGACGTCATTAACAGTGTCAACATCTGGCTTGACAGCCTGCAGCAGAGTAGCGGTGTCATCAGAGTGGCCGGTACAACCTGGGCGCAGGTCAAACGTCTCGATTACAACGAAAAACAGGTTGATGAAATCTGTCGGGCAATCTCGACGTTTGATATGTCTAAAATCGAACCGATTGGACCGATAAGTATGATCAAGAATCTCAGGGACCCCAAAGTACAGACGGCATTGGGATTTCTTTTTACACTGCTCCAGACAATGGGTACAGTTTTACAAACCTACCAGGATGATAAAAATAATCAAAACGAAACTGAAGATAGGGAGAAACAAGCGGTTTAACACCATCTCAAGGTGCATAAACCGTCTTAAACCTGACCGTAAAGGAGGCAACTAAGACCATGAAAAAACTCGTCATACTCGGTGCCGGCAGTGCCGGTACCATGATGGCAAACAAAATGAGAAAGGACCTGGATGATGACTGGTCGATCACCCTGATCGACAAGGATAATGTCCATTATTATCAGCCAGGATACCTTTTTGTACCCTTTGACATCAATAAACCACAGGAAATTAGAAGGAGTAGAAGGGAGTTCATTAAACCTGGTATTGATTTTGTCATCTCTGAGTTGACAAATGTCGACTGGGAGAAGCAGGAGGTTTCAACTGCTACCGAGGGTAAATTTAAGTACGATATCCTCGTCATGGCGACAGGCTGCGATATTCGACCCGATGAAATAGAAGGGTTAGAAGCTGGCTGGGGGAATGACATCTACGGCTACTACCGTTTTAATGACTGCCAGGAACTCGGCAGGGCCTTAAAGAAGTTCAAGGGCGGCAAATTGGTTGTCAATATTGCTGAAATGCCGATCAAATGTCCGGTTGCTCCACTGGAATTTGCCTTCCTGGCAGACTGGTACTTCCATCAGCGCGGCATTCGCGATGAAGTAGAGATGGAATTCGTCACTCCGCTCGCCGGTGCGTTTACCAAACCAGTCGCCACGAGAGTCCTCACTGATGCCTGTGGGGATAAAAACATTAAGATAACTCCAAACTTTGCTCTTGCATCAGTCGATCATACCAAAAAAGTAATTCAGGCATACGACGGTTCTGAAGTTGATTATGACATGCTGGTTTCAATCCCCCCAAACTTTGGGGCTCAGGTGATGATCGACTCAGGCTTAGCTGATCCGATGGGATATATTCCTGTTGACAAGCACACGCTGCAACCCGAAGGCCAGGAGAATGTCTGGGTGCTTGGCGACGGAACAGACGTTCCGACATCCAAGGCCGGAGCCGTAGCTCACTTCCAGGGCGATGTGTTGCATGA
>JABDPQ010000363.1 GCA_013042695.1 Desulfobacterales bacterium
TTGAAAAATGAGTAACTACAAGATATTAATAACGAATGACGATGGTATTGCCTCACCGGGACTGCAGGCAGCAACGGAGTCTGTGGCGGGCATTGGAGAGATTACCATCGTTGCACCAAGCCATCAGCAAACCGGTATGGGCCGCAGTTTGACCGGAAGCCGGCATGCATCACTGGAGCCCGTCCACTTCCTCGTTAATGGAGGCACCATTTCAGCCTATCAATGCGAGTGTTCTCCTGCATTGGTTGTCAGGCACAGCATGAAAACGATTTTTAAACACGATAAGCCGGACCTGGTGATATCGGGGATCAACTACGGAGAAAATCTCGGTACGAATGTAACCTGCTCCGGAACCGTTGGAGCCGCATTGGAAGCTTCCTGCTGGGGCATCCCAGCCATTGCAGTATCGAAACAAACAGACATTGAATTTCATCGTAGCTATATAGCCCAGGATTGGTCGGTCTGCTCCTATTTCTTGAACTATTTCTCTCATCTACTCTTGAAACAGGTGATACTTCCAGATGTCGATGTGTTGAAAATCGATATTCCTCATGATGCAACTCCAGCAACTCCCTGGAAAATATCGAAACTTGCAAAGACCAGCTACTACTCAAGAATCATCGAAAAACCAACGATGGCAAGTAAAATAGATGATGGCAAGACAGAAATTAGTTTCGACAGGCAGAGCCTTGATCCCGAAACCGACATCTATGTGCTGGCTGTTGACAAGATGGTTTCAGTTACCCCACTAAGCGTAGATTTAACCTCCAGAGTCAATTTTTCGGAGCTTGAAATCATGCTGAGTAAATGACATGACTGAAAGAGCACAAGCAGCAGTCAATTTTTGCAAAGTGATATAAGCCATTTCCGTTCAATCCTACCATATGGAAAAGCTATCAATGCCGAATCAATTTGAGCTTGTAAAAACCCGCTTTGATACCGACAAATTTGCCCAGTCTTTGGGAATCGTCTTAGACACATTAACCGACCAGACAATCCAGATGCACATGATCCTTCGTGAGGATATGAACAACTGGTTTAACAGAATTCATGGCGGCGCTATCTACTCATTGGCCGATGCGGCGTTTTCTCTGCTGGCGAACAAGAACAGCCATGTTGCAGTGGCTTTGGAATGTTCCATCACCTATCATGCAAGCCCGGAACCCAATACGACTCTGGTCGTCTACGGAGAAACCTTGTCCGCCTCCAAACGTACAGCGGCCTATCTGTTTAAGGTCTTCATGGAAAAAAACGCTACACGCACATTAATTGCCACGATGAAAAGTGTTTCTTACAAAACGAAAATACCGATTAATAAAGAGAATGAGGAGGCCTTATGAACGAATCTCTGAAACCTGGACTGACATATTCGTACACGTGCCCTGTATCACAAACAAAGACTGTGCCGCATCTTGATCCGGAAGCAGAAGAGCTGCAAGTCATGCCGGAGGTTTTTGCAACGGGCTATCTCGTCGGCCTGATCGAGCTCACCTGTATAAAAGCTGTTAAGCCATATCTCGATTGGCCTTTAGAGCAGACAGTCGGTATCCATATTGATATGAGTCATCTGGCTGCAACACCTCCCGGTCTTGAGGTGACAACAACTATCAAGTTGATCGAGGTTGAAGGCAAAAAGCTGACGTTCACGGTAAAAGCCGAAGACGGAGTCGACCTGATATGCAAAGGAAAACATGTACGATTTGTGATCAACAAAGAAAAATTTGATCTCAAGGTGGCCGAAAAGAAAAATAACGCCAAACAATAACAAAACCGAGCACCTCACAAGAAAAACAGGTCGTAAACACTTCCCCATCTCCTGCGATGAATCTATCGTCATCACATATGCCGAGCCGGGATGGTCTTTTCTTTCCCGGCTTCATGAATAAGATAAGATAAACTTCATCGTAGCTTTATCGGTCGGTTACAGGTGTAATGCCTATTAGTCCTTCATAACGTTCTTCAATAATCAAGGCTGTCCTGATCAACCAGGTTACGACTGTTATACCAAGAGAAAAGATTCCCAGGGTAACGCAGAGTTCAACCCATGTTGGTAAATAATCCACAACTTCTCCAAGTGGAGAGGGAATAAGACCCGGTACAATTAAGCCAATGCCTTTTTCCATCCAGATGGCCACAAAAAGAAATAAGCACGCCGGCAGCAATACTTTAGGATTATTTTTTCCCGGATTAAAAGCCAGTACCAATGTTGCCAGAAGATTGACACAAACCGATGTCCAAATCCATGGAACCAATGAGTTGTGACCATCCATACCAAAAAAGAGATAGACAGCGGAACTTGAATGATGCGTTGGAAAGTAGAATTCTTTGAATATTTCAGAAAAAAGCATAAGCAGATTAATTATCGCAGAGATAACAATAATCAAGCGCAATTTATTGAAAACGGATCGATCAATTTTATAGGTACTGACACTGTGGATAACTGCCAGTACAAGAGCAATTAACGCTGGACCAGCAGCAAATGCAGAGGCCAGAAATCGCGGCCCCATCAGTGGATTGTTCCAAAATGGACGGGCAGGAAGCCCCTGGTATAAAAAGGCCGTTACCATGTGAATCGAAAAAGCCCAGAAAATTGACAGGAAAACAAACGGGCGGTATTTCCTTTCATCAGCTTTCCGTCCCCGATAATGACTATATAAAATATAGGCAGGAACCAGGGCATTGAGCAGCAGGTAACCATTGAGTACGAGCACATCCCAGGCCAAGATAGATGATGGAAAGTTAAAAATACCGATACCTGGAATTAAATGCCAGGCCTGCAATGGGCCACCCAGATCAACCAAGATAAACGTAAGGCACATGATCAAAGCACCCACGGCAATTCCCTCACCGATAATGACAACTCGATGAAAATCCGGGTCATGAAAGATATAGGCGGGCAAAATCAGCATAACAGCTGCTGCGGCAACGCCAACCAGAAAGGTGAAGTTAGATATATAAAAGCCCCAGCTGACGATATCGTTCATTCCAGTTACGGCAAGGCCATACCGTGCCTGGTGTGAATAGGCATAGATGCCAACTCCCATACAAACGAGGAGAACAAGCCTGAAAATTTGGAACTTCAAACTTCCTCTCATGTTCCAGCGAATGGCGTCAGTAAAAAACGTCCTGAGATTTTTACCTGGAGATGCACTCATGT
>JABDPQ010000364.1 GCA_013042695.1 Desulfobacterales bacterium
GCATGAGTGATATCCGTTATCCACTGCAGTTCTGGCACGCCCAGGCATACGGCATCGGCCCCCGGTCCGGCGACCTCGGAAAAACTACCGAGTGGGTGGATAAAAAGGAATATATGGACTCGATTCAGATCATGGTCGAATTGATGTGCCGGGGTCCAGGAACGAAGCGCAATTAGGTTATTCTGTCAGGTCAAATCGTTACCTCAAATGAAGAAAACAAAGTTATGGCACAGACAATTGGATTCAAGTTGCTGAGTATCGTCAGGAAGCTGAATGAAATAGCGATAATAGCATTGTTCACCGTCATTATCTGTACGGTGTTCCTGCAGGTCGTCGCGCGCTATGTCTTCAACAGTCCGCCAGCCTGGTCCGAGGAGCTGGCCAGGTATTGCCAAGTGTGGATGGTTTTGCTGACTTCGTCAATTTGTATAAGAAAAGGCTCACATCTCGCTGTTGACTATCTCACACATCATCTAAACGAGCGAATGAAACGATGGTTGGGAATTTCCTCGCATATGCTGATCATTCTCTATCTTGGAGCCGTGCTTTACTATGGGTTTGTCCTGGTAAAAGTAGGCCAGTTTCAATATTCACCGGCGATGGAGATCAGGATGGCCTTTATGTATTTGGTTTTTCCGATTGCCTATTCGATGATGTTGATCGAGGCAGTTCTCGTCACGGTCGGACTTATGAAAGAACCCGCGTAAAAAATGCCCCACTACTAAACAGGTATCGAACATGGTTCTGATTCTCTTCTTTTGTATTTTAACATTTTTCATCATCGGTATGCCGATAGCGTTTGCGATGGGCGTCGGCTCTTTCATTTTTGTTCTATTCGATCCCAATATACCTATGGTCGTATGCGCCCAGCGGGTTTTCTCGGCGCTCGATTCCTGGCCGATCATGGCCATCCCTCTTTTTATGCTGGCTGGAAATTTGATGGACACGGGGGGGATGTCAAAGAGAATCGTCGCGTTTGCCAGCGCCTGTATGGGCTTCATCAGAGGCAGTCTTGCCATGGTCTGTGTCCTCGCATCGATGGTCTTCGCCGGCATCACCGGTTCTTCAACTGCGGACACTGCCGCTATCGGCTCAATTCTGCTCCCGGCGATGAGGGAAAAAAAATACAACATGGGTTTTGCAACCGCTCTGCAGGCGGCTGCAGGGTCGATTGGTCCGATCATCCCGCCAAGTATCATGATGATTTTTATTGGCTATGTGACTGATACCTCGATAGCCAAACTCTTTCTTGGCGGTGTCCTTCCGGGTCTTCTGATCGGTCTGGGACTGATGATCGTATCGTATATCCACGCCTATCGAGGTGGTGATGCGTATATTGAGGTGAGCAAATTCAATTTTAAAGAGGTGATAAGAACCGGAAAAAGTGCTCTGCCGGGACTTGGGCTGCCCTTTATCATCATTTTTGGAATCATCGGGGGGGTGTTCACCGCAACGGAAGCTGCCGTTGTCGCGGTAATCTACGGCCTCGTTGTGGGAATGTTCATCTACCGGGAGATAAAAGTCAAAGATCTTCCGGGAATTCTTCTAAAATCTGCGGAGATCGCCTGCGTAATCATGTTCGTTATTACGACGGCGTTTTTGTTTGCCTGGCTTATTACCGTCAAGCAAGTACCCCAGAACCTTGGAGCATTTCTTCAAGCCCATGTGGCGGATAAAACTCTCTTCTTGATTTTGCTCAATTTCGCGCTTCTCGTGGTCGGGATGTTCATGGAGAGTTTTTCTGCCATAATTGTTTTTCTGCCAATCTTTTACCCGATTGCCCAGTCATTTGGCATCGACCCGATACATTTTGGCATCATCGTCTGCGTCAATTTGGCCATCGGCTATGTCACGCCACCTTATGGTGCGACACTCTTCGTCGCCTGCGGACTTTCTGGGAAAAGTATCAGAGAGGTGACACCCCATGTGTTGCCTATTATCGGGGTGATGGTGTTTGTGCTGCTGATGATCACCTACATGCCGGATGTATTTATGTGGATACCTAACATGTTGAATTAAATATAAAAGATAGCCGCCTGGAGTACAATTTTTAATGAATACGACAACTATAAAAGGAACAGCGACATGAATAAATCTTTATTCGAGGGCGCCTACGCGGTGTGTATTACGCCGTTTACCGACGATGGCTCTGAAGTCGACTACAACTCACTGAAAGCATACGTCAATTGGCAAATTGACCAGGGTATCCATGGCCTCATTTTTCTTGGCAGCACCGGAGAATTCCTCTCAACCTCGGCGGATGAGCGCGTCGGCATTACTGAAACAGCGGTTCAGACGGCCGCTGGCCAGATCCCTATCCTGATCGGTACGGGTCATGAGGATACCCGCGAAGTGGTGCGTTTGAGCAAACAGGCAGAATCTCTCGGCGCTGACGGCTTGATGATTATTCCGCCCTTTTATTCAACTCCGACAGAAGATGAAATTTTCGCACATTTCAAGACCGTTGCCGATGCCGTTTCTATTCCGATTATGGTTTACAACAACCCGGCAACCTCGAATGTGGATCTACTCCCCCCGCTGATGGCGCGTTTGGCTGAAGTGGAAGGGCTCGACTACATGAAGGAATCGACTATGGATGTCACCCGCATCAGAGATATCAATCTGTTGTGTGGTGACAAACTCACTGTTTTTGGGGGAATCATGGGGTTTGAGTCCTTTGTGGAAGGGGCAAAAGGCTGGGTCTCGGTCGCTTCCAATGTAATGCCTCAAGAGACAGCAAAAATCTACGATCTAGTGAAAGATCGCAAAATCGACGAGGCGTGGGAGCTCTATATCCGTATTTTGCCGATTATACAGTTTGTTTTTGGGATCTGGTATGTGGGGGGCACCAAATCGCTATTGAACACGATGGGGCTTCCCGTCGGTCCGCCACGGCCTCCGCGGCTGCCAGTTCCACCCGAATTGCAGGCCCACGCGCAAGAGTTGGTTGCACAGTTTGGTTTATCTTTTCCTGCTAATTACTTGGCGTAAAGGTAGAGATTTCTCATGAGGTCAAAGTGCCTGGAGCCTAAGGAAAGGTCGTTTGAATTTTTCTATGACGGCAACCCTTTTAAAGCGATGCCTGGAGATACCATTGGCGCTGCAATGATTTCTGCGGGTGAGCGGGTCGGTCGATATACGCAAAAAGGCAACCCTCGACATCTGTTTTGTGGTATCGGTGTGTGCTTCGAATGTATGGTGATCGTCAAAGACCTCGGCATTGTGCGAGCCTGCATGACCAAGGTTCGGCCCGGAATGGAGGTTTTGAGCTGGCCGGCAAGTGGTCTGCCCGACAGCAATAGCCTGCCTTCGCTTGGCGCCCCCCCGGTTGGAAGTATCCCTTGGAAATCCTGCCAGCTTGGCGTAATTGGTTCGGGACCGGGAGGTCTCGCCGCCGCAACAGCTGCGGCACGGTGTGGGGTCGAGGTCGTAATTTTTGACGAACGACCGTCATCGGGAGGGCAACTCTATAAACAGCTGATTCCTTCCATGGAGACAGCCAACGGAAGACCGCTTGACAGTCAGTATGCAGATGGAAAGAGGCTGATCGAGGATGCCAGAGAGGCAGGCTGTACCTTCATTAACGACGCGCTTGTCTGGCGTGCAGCATACGAC
>JABDPQ010000367.1 GCA_013042695.1 Desulfobacterales bacterium
TAAACCCCCGGTTGATACACAGGGTCGCACACAGAAAAAGAATCAGACCAAACGATGAAGCGATTACGTAGAAACTGTTTGGAATCGGCACTAACTGGTGAACCAGTACCGTTGTAAATAAAAAATACATGCAGAAAATGTAGAGAGATTTCATTCAAGCCTGAAAAGAAATTAGAATACGAATATTTACGTTCCTCATTTCGTTATTTCATCATGCGCTACTATGAAATCTTTAGCTGCATTCAAATCTGGCTGCACTCCCAACCCGGGTTGTTCTGACAGCCTGAATAATCCGTCCACAAATTCAGGAAACGGTGTTGCCAGGAGTTCCTTGAGGGGATTTTGATTGCAGTCAACTTCCAACATACCGTCCCCTCCCACTGCAGCGAGCAGATGCGCCGACGCAATCAAACCGATTCCGCCCCCAAGATAATGAGGACAATACCTTTTACCCCGAGAAATTGCAGACAACGCAACAGGTGTACATCCTGTGAAACCGCCCCATTTGCAGATATCGGGTTGTATAACCGAAACAGCGTCAGAGTCCAAGGCTTCGAAGAAGAGAGTACCCCTGAGGTTTTCTCCTAGAGCAATCGGGATATCGGCAGCATTGGACAGCCTAGCCCATTCAGACCAGGGTCGGTCCGCTCGCAACGGCTCCTCTATCCAGTCTAGCGGATATGTATCGAATCTTTCGACCATGACAAGTGCTTCTTCAACAGACCACGCCTGGTTTGCATCGATCATCAAGTGTTCTCCCGGCAACAGATTTCGTGCAATCTCATCAACGATCTCAACATCTTTTTCAGGGTCAAAACCAACCTTTACCTTAAAGGCCCGATAACCCTCCGCACGGCAACGTTGAACAGTCTGTAGCGCACCGTCAGGGTTGATGCCGCTTGCATACGGCTGCATTACTCCTGAGTGTTTATCTCCCAGCAACTGGTACAACGGTATATTCAAACGATTGGCAATCAAGTCCCACACTGCGATATCCAAACCGGCAATAGCCTGTGAAAGAGCACCACCATCTCCGCTCTGCAGGGCAAGCACTGCGGTATCTTCACTCAGCTTGCGATATATCTGCCCCGAACTGGTAAAAGTCCCTCCCAATATGATCGAGGAAAGCTCGCTTGTTATAAGCGCGCTTCTGTATGCCGCTGCGGAGGATGGAAAGTTGCACCAGACTTCCCCCCAGCCGAAGGCCCCATTGTTATCTTCTATTCGCAAAAGTACCGCCGGACGTTGGTGCATTATCCCGAATGATGTTCTTACCGGGGTAGTGATTGGGGCTTGAAACACAAAGATCTCGAGTCGTTCGATGCAAACAGAAAAGTTATGTTCTGAGAATTTGCTATTCACTATATTTCTCATAAATTTAGTTGCTTTAAGCACAAACCCCAATTCCTGACGACCAGATCTAAATCGTTTTTTAAGATTTAGGCTTGAATCAAAGGGATATAAAACTACACCTTTGTACTATTTCGAGCGCCAAGAGATTTACTATGACGGGGAAAATGTCATATCTTTTTATTATAAAGATGTTTTTTAGGGTGTGTTATAAATTAGAAATTGCCTGTTATCGTTCACTGACGCTCAATTAATTGGATAAAACAGGAACAAATTCAACACTTATGTATCGGTGTTACACGAGAAAGTTCCCAAAATTTATCCGGTGTCACTGGAATGAGAGTTTGCAATCTTACAGCTACCATTTCTAATTGATCCATTAATTAAATCAAGGACGTTAAAAGATGAACCGTTTTTCTTGTCTTTAGCAAATTGATGTTCCCCGAGCCAAAGATGGCGTTTGTTCTGTCAAAAACCACCTATGAATGGGTTGAATCAGTCATCACTGTGCTGCAACGATTACTATCAAGAACCGAAAAGAAATGGGGATAGTCTTCTGAATTTATTGACAAATTTTTTGAATTGCCGAACCTAATCTTAACCCAATTGTAAATTACCAAATCTGTACCGTATTTTTGATTATCTTCTGAATCGCCATAAGGCAAGTTTGTTGAGCTTATTACCTGCCTATCATCAGTTCTCATCAGATTGATATCCACATGTTTGTAGGATAATATAACACCAGCGCCGATTTACCGATTACTTGCAGTCGACTCATAAATAAAAGAAGGGTGGCAAAATGGTTAATCAGATAGAAAGAAGATCTTTTGGCAATACTGGTCACATGAGTTCAAGGGCAATATTTGGCTCTTTCAGCGTGGGTCATGCCGGCCAGGAAGCGGCTAATCATGTGCTGGAGACTATTCTGAAATATGGTATTAATCATATTGATACTGCCCCGTCTTATGGTGATGCGGAGATTATCCTTGGTAATTGGATGAAGCAATATCGTAATCACTTCTTTCTGGCCACTAAGATAGATAAACGATCTTACATAGAATCCAAGGATCAATTCTATCGTTCACTCGATCGGCTTCAGACCGACCACGTAGACCTGCTGCAAATACACAATTTTACCGATGTCGTATATAGAGAGCTGGTAATGGGGCCGGGGGGCGCTTTAGAGTTTTTAATGGAAGCTCAGGCGGCGGGATTAACTCGATTCATTGGCATTACGGGGCATGGTGCTCAAACTCCGCTGATGCATTTTCAAAGTCTTCAACGATTCGATTTCAACTCTGTTCTCCTACCGTGCAATTACATGATGATGCAGATTCCCCACTACCGAGAACATTTTGACAAACTCGTTCGAATCTGCAAGAAAAATAATATTGCAGTGCAAACAATTAAGGCGGCAGCAAGAGGGCTGTGGGGGAAGAAAACAAGAAGTCACACCACATGGTATGAGCCGTTGAATGATCAAAATTCACTTGACAAAGCAATTCATTGGGTGATGGGGCAGACTGATGCTTTTCTTATTACGACCGGGGATGTCAAAATTTTGCCCAAATTTCTTGCAGCAGTTGGCAATTTTGTTGAGCCGCCATCGAAGGATGAGATGAATACTCTTGTAAAAGAACAAGGACTGGTGACTCTTTTTGATCAATAAATACAGCCTGAGAATCAGATTTTACCTTTGTCGTGAAAATCGATATTAGTTCTTGAAGTTTGCAATACTGAGATAGTTACGGATCAGCTATTCTCGGCAACTGGGTATTGAATTTGACATTGCCAAATCTAAGGTAATCCGTTTTGTCTTTCCCTCAATCTAACGGTGCTTCCTTATTCTTTTCTTGTATTGAATATTCATAAGTTTAAAGCTTGCCGGTGGAAACTTTTCTATTTGGCAATTTCTTGGAGGTAATAAAGAATTAGAAAGCATATCAACATGACAGACAGTCTTCATGAGCAGAGGTTACCAAAAAAAACTCTACCATTGCAATGACATGTGAGCCTTTTGCAAAATGATGATTTTCGTTCAAAGTCAAACCATGCGAAAATTTTTTACCGCAGGCATATAATTG
>JABDPQ010000452.1 GCA_013042695.1 Desulfobacterales bacterium
CGCCATCCCCATGCACTATAATACCTTTCCAGTTATTGAGGCAGATCCGTTTGAATTCAAGAAGAAGGTAGAAGCAATAGGCAAAAAGGCAAGGGTGATGGATTTCGGTGAGGAAATCAGCCTGTAACAGCAGATGATAATTTTTTGAAACTGCTGTTATCTGACAACCTCATTAATTATTTTTATGCGCTCCCTTTTGCTGGCGCAACTTGTTAGTCAGAATGTTGAAAACTAATGTCAACACATTAACCACCATTACGACCAGCAACGAGCTGCCGTTAGACGCCTCTTTATTTACCGTTTTTATCTGCATTCTTTTTGGAGCTAATGCGGTTGCCATCAAGATCAGTCTTGTCGGGATTGGTGTTTTTACTACTGCAGGTATTCGTTTTGGCACTGCTTCAATCGCTATTCTCTTGTGGGCACTATACGCTCAAAAGCCGCTGGCGATCAAGCCGTCACAGTTTAAGCAACTGGTTATTCTGGCACTTATTTTTTTTGTTCAATTAGCCTTTTTTTATTTGGGCTTGAGTAAAACAACAGCATCACATGGGACCTTGATCGCCAATGTCCTTCCCTTTTTCGTGATGATCCTGGCTCATTTTTTTATTCCTGATGATACCATTACTGCTAAGAAAATAGTTGGTCTCATTCTTGGTTTTTCCGGTGTCGCCATATTGTTTTTTGACAATATCGCTCTGACGGCAGATGTCTTGCGGGGAGACCTGCTCGTCCTTTTCGCTGTGCTGGTGTGGAGTGGTAATGTGATTTATATCAAAAAGGTAATCGATCAATTTCATCCAATTCAGATCACTTTGTATACGATGATGCTGGCTGCACCGATGTTTTTTGTCAGCGGAGTTTTCTTTGATGGCGAAATGGTAAGCTATGTCGATGTGCCGATTATCAGTTCACTTCTGTATCAAACATTTGTGACAGCATCTTTTGGAATGGTTGCCTGGTATACAATGATTCGTAAATATGGGGCAACAGCGCTTCATTCTTTTATTTTTATAATGCCAATTTCAGGGGTTTTCCTCGGTGTTGTGCTGCTTAACGAACCGATAACCGCCAATTTAATGATTTCGATTATATTTGTTGTAACAGGACTTATTGTCGTCAACAGACAAAGACACTATCTGCCTTAGACAGTGCCGCAGAACCTGCGCTTCATTCGATGAAACGGGGATTCAAAACCAAGGAAGACAAGAAACTATGATTGATTTGATAAAACGTGTACTTACTAATAAAAAAAAACAAAAAGAACTTTCCGGGGAAAAAGAACCCGATACCCATATTGCACTTTGTGTATTGCTGCTTGAAGCCGCTCATGTCGATGGCGAATGCTCGAATGAGGAGAAGGAGCATGTCATCGAAACCTTGACGACACATTACGGTATCCCCCGGAAGGAAATAGACGAGTTGCTCGCCAGTAGTTATAAAGAGCGAGACGATTCAGTTGATCTCTTTCGATTCACCAGATACCTGAACAATAATTATACCAAGGAAGAAAAACTCTCTGTCATGGAAGCTGTTTGGCGTGTCATACACATTGATGGCCACCTTGAATCCCATGAAGATCATTTTGCCCACAAACTTGCTAATCTTCTCCGGCTCACTCACCGAGAGCTCATTGATAGTAAAATAAAAGCTCGACAGCAACTAACCTGATCAGTCCCCAATGAGCGCGCATATTGGTGATGTTGATCGACAGAAACTTGTTGAGCTTGCCACTATGAGAATGCCTTTTGGAAAATATTCAGGACGGCTGCTCATCGATCTTCCCGAGCCATATGTCGTCTGGTTTGGTCAAAAGGGATTTCCTGCGGGAAAACTTGGAGAAATGCTGCGGATTGTTTATGAAATCAAGCGTAATGGTCTGGAATATCTTTTTGAGCCCTTTCGATAATAGCGTATCTGATGTCTCATTGAGCTTCGAAACGATGCATCTGATTACGGGGGATGAGCAATAATTTGCCAGCCAACAGCATGTCCATTTCTTCATATGTCAGACACTTCAGCCTGAGCTCATTGATCACCAAGGCAGCGTAGGTTTGACCCCAGAACCAATCAGATAGCGTTTTTATGTCGGTAGTTTGGCCGGGCTGGGCCGAGATTCCCCCTAAATAGCAGGCCTTGAGGTCTTCTGCTGCCAGGCGCAAAAGATCAGCCCTTTTTTTACCAGCAAATACATTACCACTATCAGCACCTGAGATGAAATCAGAGAATAGTGTGCCAATCTCATCTGGGCTCAGACCGCTTACACCCGAGCTAGTACGGCCACGCCTTTCGCAGGCAATTGAAAACCAAGTGTGCATGGTGTTGAGTTCTGTTTGAAAGTGCTGCAGGAGTTTCTCTGAGTCTGTTTTGGCTTCGGAGCAGGGTGTAAAGTTTACCGGACAGGCGAGTTGGTCGGTTTCACTCATGGTTTCTTGCGCATCGTATGGGTACTGTTCAAGTAATGGACCAGAAGGTCGTTCAAGTAGATGTAATGTCTGCTTGATGACATCTATCTGAAATTCTCGATCATTTGGATTGCCCAAGGGCCTGCCAAGTGGAAAAGTGACCCAGAGAGCCCGGGGCGGTTTGATTGCCTCAGTATGCTCCTTTATCAGGCTAATCTGCGTAGTGGCGATGCCTTCGGATTCAATATAATGCGCAAGCCCGCCGACGGCGCGCGTGCAGTTCGGTCAGACCGGAACCAGCAACACTGCGCTAACCTGATCATTTTTCAGGATAGCAGCTAGATTCCGAGCCTCCCCTTCCATCTGGGTTGGATCAGTCGCACCCATGAACGAGTAGTGATAATGAGCAATAGATTTAATATACCCGCTCTGTGCCAGTTCTTTGAGCCTGTCCAGGGGAAAGACTATATTGATGTCCATCAGGAAGCCGGAACGATCAAAATTAGTAGAGATATGGCTCATGACAAGTTCATTTGCCTGCATATCATTGGGGATCAATCGATAACCTGTTTCTCCAACAGCAAAAACACGATCAGACCGACGGTGCAAACCGGCAGTGGAGATCAGGGCGACGCGAGCTTGGGATACTTTTATGGGTGCAGCAAAGGGCGTTGTGTCGTAAACCGGGCAGGGAAGGTTAAGCAGGTGCTCTCGCTCCTTTTCTTCGTATTGCTCAAGGCGGACCATAAGGTTTTATCTCCCATGAAGATAATGGTGCTGAAATCAGAAATGAATATCTATAAACGAGTAGTAGAAATAGCGTCTCTGAGCTCAAGAATAGTATGTACCACGATGGCAGGCTCGATTTCCCATGGATCAAAAAGAGCTTTTTCCGAACGCTTGACCCAGGCACCGCTCATTCCGGCAGATTGTGCCCCAATTACGTCAAAGGGGTTACCGGAGATAAGCCAGGCTTCTTGGCCAGATGATTGGGAACGCCTCAGAAAATGAGCGTAGACCGCCGGGTTTGGCTTGAAACTCTTTATTTCATCAGTACTTACCACGTCTATGAAGTACCTGTTAACGTTGGCATTTTCAAGAAGAGCTGCAACATCAGCAGCTCGACCATTGGAAAAAGCAAAGAGCCGAAAACCAAATTCCTGCAGTTGAGGCAGGGCTTCCTGGACATCTGGGAAGGCCGGTAATGTTCGATAATTTGCCATAAGTAAGTCCTTCTCCTGCTCAGATAGGTGGATATTCATAGCTGAGCAGGAGAAATCAAGCGCCTGCCTTGTACAAATGGCAAAATGCTTGTAATTTTGCATCAAACCGCGCCTGAAAGAGTATTCCAGTTGCTTTTCACGCCAGAGATTGGAGAAGGCGGGTGCCAACTCACCAGTGAACGGTGTTAGTGCAGCAGTGACACCTGCAGTATCAATCAGCGTTCCATAGACGTCAAAACCAAGCGTGATCGCCATACCTGTCCTCGATTGTTTTTCAACGAATGAGACCACTTGTAAAACGTTCTTTTCGTTCAACCTCTACGTTATGCTTAAATTTTTATCCTCGGAAAATCAATTATATGCCTGCGGTAAAAAATTTTTCGCATGGTTTGACTTTGAACGAAAATCATCATTTTGCAAAAGGCTCGAATATATTATCTGCGGGTACTAAAGACACAACTGTTACATATTCCTTCGATACTGTCCGCCAACTTCATACAAGGCACTGGTGATTTGACCGAGACTGCAGGACCGAACGCATTTTAAAAGCTGGGCAAATATGTTTTCTCCTTTGATTGCCGTTTGTCTGAGTTCCTCCAGGGCTTCGGTTGAATCTTTGTTATGACGTTTCTGGAAATCAGCCAACCGTTTGAGCTGTTCCTGTTTATCTTCATCAGAGGCGCGGGCGAGTTCAAGCGTGGCATTTGCTTCGTCAAAATTGATTTCAGGATTGCGAAAGGTGTTGACACCGATAATAGGATAATCGCCCGAGTGCTTGAGCCGTTCGTAATACATTGACTCTTCCTGGATCTTGCTGCGCTGATAACCGGTTTCCATAGCACCCAGGACACCTCCTCGTTCGGTAATCCTATCAAATTCAGTAAGAACGGCCTCTTCGACCAGATCGGTAAGTTCTTCGATGATAAAGCTGCCCTGATTCATGTTTTCGTTTTTTACCAGCCCCCATTCTCGGTTGATAATGAGCTGGATTGCCAGCGCACGCCTTACAGATTCTGAGCTCGGCGTGGTTATCGCTTCGTCAAAGGCGTTGGTGTGTAGGCTGTTGCAATTGTCATATATGGCGATCAGCGCCTGGAGTGTCGTTCTGATATCGTTGAACTGGACTTCCTGGCTGTGCAGAGATCGACCAGAGGTCTGAATATGGTATTTGAGTCGCTGCGAGGTTGTTGATGCACCATATTTCTTTTTCATGGCAATAGCCCAAATACGTCTTGCCACCCGGCCAATCACGGTATATTCAGGGTCCATTCCGTTGGAGAAGAAGAACGAAAGATTTGGTGCAATCTGGTCAATGTGCATGCCCCGGGCCAGGTAGTATTCGACATAGGTAAAACCGTTGGAGAGTGTCAAAGCCAACTGGGTAATGGGGTTAGCGCCTGCTTCTGCGATATGATACCCGGAAACGGAGACGGAGTAAAAATTACGCACGTCATTATCGATAAAATACTCCTGAATATCTCCCATCATTTTCAGAGCAAACTCGATAGAAAAGATACAGGTATTCTGCCCCTGATCTTCTTTCAAGATATCTGCCTGCACCGTTCCCCTGACATTTGAAAAAACCATGCTTTTTATATTTGCAGCTTCGGTCCGGTCAGGTTCGCGATCGTTTTCTTCGGTGAATCTTGCCATCTGTTGGTCTATGGCAGTGTTCATGAACATAGCCAGGATGATTGGGGCTGGTCCATTGATCGTCATCGAGACAGAGGTAGTTGGTGAACACAGATCAAACCCATCGTAGAGTAGTTTAACATCGTCAAGGGTGCAGATACTCACTCCAGAGGTGCCGATTTTTCCATAGATATCAGGTCTCTCAGCGGGATCCCAGCCGTACAGGGTAACCGAGTCAAAGGCGGTAGAGAGCCGCTTGGCCTCATAATTTTCTGAAAGAAGTTTGAAGCGGTTGTTTGTTTGAGCTGGGCCCCCTTCTCCTGCAAACATCCGAGTAGGATCTTCGCTTGTCCGTTTCAGGGGAAATACCCCGCCGGTGTAAGGAAAATATCCCGGCAGGTTCTCTTTTCTCCGCCAGCGAAAAATGTCACCGGGATCACTGAACTGAGGCAGGGCTATTTTGGGTATACGGGAGTGAGACAGCGACTCGGTAAAGAGTGGCACTCGGATTTCTTCTCCCCTGACGATGTAGACAAAATCATCCGAGGAATAGGCTTTTTTTACCTGTTCCCAGGATTTGACCAGATCTTCGGTTTCCTTGTCAACTTCCTGAGAAAGGGTAGCCGCTTCTTTGTTCAGAAGCGCTACCGTTGGCGCTATTTGATCGTCCGTTTTATGCTCAAGCAAGGCAGCGCTCTGCTCAAGATGCCAGGTTTTGCGCACCGCCATAGCCTGCTGCTCTGAAGTTTGATGATAGGTCCTGATCGTGTCTGAAATTTCTGCCAGATATCTGATCCGTTCGGGCGGGATGACAATTGTTTTTGAAGATGAGGTCTTGGTAGCAGGTTTTGGCAGTGATGGATTGAGAACGGTGGCTGTTTTTTTCTGTAATTGCTCAATGATGCCGTGATACAGTGCAGTAACTCCGTCGTCATTAAATTTTGAGGCGATGGTTCCGAATACCGGAAACTCCTCAGGTGTCGTTTCCCACGCCTTGCGATTGCGTTGAACCTGTTTACGTATGTCTCTAATCGCATCATCGCTGCCTTTTTTCTCAAATTTATTGATGACGATGATATCGGCATAATCGAGCATATCAATTTTTTCAAGTTGAGAGGGGGCACCGTAATCACTGGTCATCACATAGATGGACACATCTGCCATATCGGTAATCTTTGAATCGCCCTGACCAATTCCGGCTGTTTCTGCAATGATCAAATCAAAAGCCGCTGCTTTGGCAATCTGGATAGCTTCGGGCAGTGCCTCTGATACTTCGTGAGCAGAATCCCGTGTGGCCAAACTGCGCATGTAAACACCCGGATAGTTCGTTATGGAGTTCATTCGTATTCTGTCACCGAGCAGGGCCCCACCCGTTTTACGCCGTGAAGGATCACAACAGATGATGGCAATGGAGATGTCTTTGAGGTCTTGGAGGAAACGTACAATGATTTCATCTGTCAGGGATGATTTTCCTGCCCCTCCTGTTCCGGTGATGCCGATAACCGGAGGATTGTTCTTCTCGGCAAGCGGTTGGATCATTTCCTGCAGTTCTTTAAGTCGTGCCGGATTGGCTTGCTGGGCGGCAGTAATAAATCCAGCAAGATCCTTCTTATTATCATGGTGTAGGTTCTCAGCTCTGAGATCATGGAAAGGCAGGGTAGAAAAATCCATACATTCAATCATATGGTTTGCCATCCCCTGGAGACCCATATTCGCCCCATCTTCGGGTGAATAGATCTTGGTTACACCATACGACTCCAATTCTTCAATTTCTTCAGAAATGATCACACCGCCACCACCGCCAAACACTTTGATATGTGAGGCACCCTTTTCTCTGAGAAGATCGACCATATATTTGAAGGCCTCCATGTGTCCACCCTGGTAGCTGGACATGGCAATGCCCTGGGCATCCTCTTCAATGGCGGTATCAACCAACTCCTGAACGGAGCGGTTATGCGCCAGATGAATCACCTCGATGCCTGTATCCTGAAGTATTCTGCGCATGATATTGGTTGAAGCGTCATGTCCATCAAAAAGAGATGTTGCCGTGATAATTCTGACATTGTTCTGCGGCTTATAGGTGATGATAGGTGCGTTCATAATCTATTCCTCTTGCAAGCAGGTTTATCAAATTAAATTCCTGTATGGGGGTAATCGTTCAAGTGCTGGCAGACAATAGAGATTCGGGAAGATGTAACGATCAGAACTGCCGGCACCATGCTGCGCTTTCCACTACTTACTTTATGAAAGGACCGCAAAGAGGAGGGTGATCAATTTTTCTTCTCGACAAGGAACCTCATGATGAAATCGGTCTGCTGCTCTATAAACTGTTCAATGGTAAAATATTTTGCAAAATACCAGCGCCTGAATGTCCAGGTATGTCCAAGTACTGAAATATTGTGTCCCATCAAGTTAATGGTCGCATCGTCCAATGGAGGAAGCGACCCTCTTTGCTTGAGTTCACTTATGGCCTGAATAAAGATATCGGTGATTCTCAACTCTGCTTCAGTTACCTTCTGTTGCCATTTAGGAGGTAAAAAGTGGGTTGCCTGGTACATCAGCAGGATGTGATCGGTCATCCTGCTGCAGACGAGAAAATACTCCCGAATTACTTCTGCAAGGGCAGCGGGCCCTGCCAGCGAACGACCCATCGCCTGTTTGACCGCTTGCTCAACTTCTGCGTGGATGGCAGTGCAGACAAGATAGAGTACATCGTCTTTAGTTGATATATACT
>JABDPQ010000372.1 GCA_013042695.1 Desulfobacterales bacterium
CAATTACAGTCTTTTCGATGGCAAAACGCTTTGATAACTGATGAGCGACAATTATAATTCCCCCCTGACGACAATTATTTTTCCCGGATAATTGTGGACCGATTATTCATATTTCTCAAAGGAGGAATATGGATGATCACAGACATTCAGGTGCGGAAATTGAAGAAATATTTAAGTCAGGGAAAAAATCTGGAGATAGCAGCAAACAAAGCCGGGATGGATGAGAAGACCGGCCGTAAGTACCGAGATCTAGATAAGTTACCAAGTGAGCTACTCGCAGAGCGAATCAGGCTTTGGCGAACCCGAGAAGACCCATTTGAAGAGATCTGGGAAGAGGTTCTCCCTTTTTTAAAAACTAATGAAGGAATTGAAGCAAAAACTCTTTTTGACTATCTCCAAAGGGAACATCCGGGTTGCTTTCATGATGGCCAACTCCGTACCTTTCAGCGACGAGTAAAAAACTGGCGTGCCACGAAAGGTCCTGGTCGTGAAGTTTATTTCCCGCAAAAGCATGAACCAGGCAGACTGAGTCAATCTGATTTTACTCATATGTCAAGATTACAGATCAGCATAGCGAGGCAACCGTTTGATCATTTAGTGTTTCATTTTGTTCTGACCTATTCGAATTGGGAAACAGCTACGATTTGTTTTTCAGAGAATTTTGAGAGCTTGAGCGAAGGTTTGCAAAAAAGTTTGTGGAAACTCGGCGGGGTTCCCGAACAACACCAGACTGACAGGTTATCTGCTGCCGTTAACAAACCCGAAAATCCAGAAGAGTTTACTTCTCAGTATCAGGGGCTACTGGATCACTACCATTTGCAAGGGCGTAAAATAAATTCCTCACGTCCCCATGAAAATGGTGATATTGAACAGCGCCATCATCGTTTCAAAAAGGCAGTCGATCAGGCACTGATGCTCAGGGGGAGCAGAGATTTTACTACCCGCAAAGAGTATGAGCTCTTTTTGCAGAAGCTCTTATGGCAACTTAACCGAGGCCGCCAGGTACGGTTTTTAGAAGAGCAGACTGCCTTACACCCCCTACCTTGCACTAAATTGGATGCCTGTACTCGTCTTGAGGTTCGAGTCGGGCCAAGTAGTACCATCAGGGTAAAGCACAAGGTCTATTCGGTACACAGCCGCCTCATAAAAGAAACAGTCACCGTGCGGTTATATGCAGAGTACCTGGAGCTCTGGTATGCTCAAAAGCATATTGAGACTATTCCCCGTATACGGGGCAGCAGCAAACATCATATCCAGTATCGCCATATTCTAGACTGGCTGGTGCGAAAACCCGGTGCTTTTGAGAATTACCGGTATCGGCAAGACCTTTTCCCAACAAGCCGGTTCCGAATAGCCTATGACAGTTTAAGAAAACGTCACAGTACTTCCAGGGCTGCCAGAGAATACCTAGGTATCCTGACCATTGCTGCTCAGGACAACGAGACTGCCGTTGACGATGCCCTGCGCTACCTGATCGACCATGAAGGGCGTATCGATGCTGCCCAAGTCAGGGCATTTCTTCTCAAAGGTCAACCACATGAACCTGTCACCAATATATCGGTGCAAGCCGTTGCTCTCTCAGGCTACGATCAACTCCTGCAGGAGGTACGCGGATGAATCAGACAGAGCATCGAAGCCCCTTGGATAGATCTTTGAAGAAACTCTATCTGTCGACAATCCGCGCCTGTTATCAGGAGGAGGCAGATCTGGCCAGACAAGAGTCGCTGAGTTATGAAGCGTATCTTCAGGAACTGGTGGTCCGTGAGTGTGAAGAGCGCCGGCACAAGCGTATTGCCAGATACCTACGGGAATCAAGACTACCTCAGGAAAAAAATCTGGCATCGTTTGACAGAAAACGCCTTCCGACAAAGATCAATGGCTTGGTGAACAGTTTATTGGAAGGCTCGTTTCTTGACCGGTGTGAAAATGTTTTGGCCTTTGGCAATCCCGGCAGCGGAAAAACGCATCTACTCTGCGCTATCGCACAAGAACTGATCAACAAAGATAAACGTATATTCTTTACTCCCTGTAGCCTTCTGGTCCAAGAGCTTCTGGTTGCCAAACGAGAGCTTGTGCTTCCAAAAGTACTTAAAAAGCTCTCAAATTATGATGCCTTGATCATCGACGATCTCGGTTACGTGCAGCAGAGTCGAGAGGAAATGGAAGTCCTATTTACTCTTCTTGCCTATTGCTATGAACGCAGCTGCATCATGCTTACCAGCAACCTGCCTTTTTCTCAGTGGGAAAAAATATTTAAAGATCCGATGACAACTGCAGCTGCCATAGATCGCCTGGTCCACCATAGTGTCATATTGGAACTCAACTTGAGCAGCTATCGGTTAGAAAAAGCAAAGCAGAAGATAGAGGAAAAGTAAATGCTCATAGATATCGGGGGCTCTGCCCCCAAACCCCCGAGGTTTAACGCTTTGGAGCCATAAGGATGAATAATAAAAAAGGAGACCGAGCTGAAAGTCCCGGTCTCCATCCTTACGGCACTCAACTCGGCGCTCGGGTCGCTCCTCAGCGTGGCCCTATCCTCCGGATGAGTGCTGAAACAATACTTGTGAGAAGGTGAAGTTGCAACACGAAATGGGAAAAAGAAAAAAATATATGCTGTTAATTTAAACGGTTAAAACCGGAATTATAGTTGTCGTTGACCGGGAATTATAATTGTCGTTGAACAGCGTACTTTGTTTCGTGGAGAGACATTATTTTGAGCTTAAAAAACTCCATATCTCTGAATCCATAAGCTTTTCTTTGCATTGTTTTGATTTTATTGTTGG
>JABDPQ010000381.1 GCA_013042695.1 Desulfobacterales bacterium
ACATCTTCCTGTGCAGCGTGCCAGAGATTCCCGGCATCTACAGTAATGAGCATATCTGCGGCTGTATTTCGGCCTTCTGCTTTTAGACGCTCAAGCAGCGCTCCTTCACTACCTGTAATGTATTTTATAGTCACCCCTGTCTTCTTTGTATACAAATCAAACAGCGGCTTTATCAGATGCTCCTTCCGGGCTGAGTACACAATAATATCCTCACTACCAGCCGAAACATTCAACGGTAAGATGAACAGGGCCCCCAATATGAGCAATAAAAATCTGTGTAACATACTAATCTCCTATAATAAATTTGGTAATTATTTTCCTTCAGACGATACTGTCTTCAGGCGACCTTGAAAAATTTCGGGGAGCCTAAGCTTTTCATCAGGTATTGTCAATAACAAACATACCACAATGTCGTATAACATTACCTTGGTTACTATTGTTTGATTATCAAGTATCTTTAGTATCAAATAGCTTGACTTTGGTGGGATGTTCGATATTATCTCTAAAAATTTTTTTTGGATAATTTTATGGAAATAGAAACACTACTTTTCGCAGCGATACAATCAAGCTTCTTACTCGGACTACTTCATGGTGTGAACCCGTGCGGGCACTCTTGGCTTGTATTAGCTCCATTTGTAACTGGAGAAAGAAATGGCAACCGTGTTGCCTTACTCACTATCGCTTTTATAAGTGGAACAGCACTGGCCTGCTTGGTACTTGGAGCAACATTGGGGGCTATTTCTCAATTCATTCCAGATTCGATGGGAATGTGGGTTGAGGCAGGGACTTCAATACTTCTGATCATATTAGGTGTTCTACTCATATACAACCCACATCTGCTCCACCACCATGGTGATGCGTGTGACCACTCTCATTGCAGTGATAATAACCACCATCAGCATAAACATGGGCATAGTGACTGCACAACTCACTCCCTTTCCACGGCTGAAGAAGAAACGGTCTCTCGATTGCAAACAATGTTAAAAAACAAGAAGATGCTGCCATTTGCTTTGTTTGGTATTGGATTTATTAACATGATAATTCCTTGCCCAACAGCGGCAGTAATGTATGGTTACGCACTTAATGCAACTAATACTTTCACAGCTACCTTGGTATTTGGAACCTACGCGCTTTCAACAGCAATTGCCGTAGGTGGTGTGATATTCATCATTTTCAAAGCAACAAGTACTGCTAGTTCAATGCAAAAAGATTGGATAGAGCCTTTAATCATGAGGACTGCTGGAGGTATCATTGTAATATTCTCAACGTATGGTCTATACCTGACATTTACAAATTAATCTCATTACTGGGGTAGGTATGAGTGTTGAAACGCTTTCTCATCAGTTCGCTGAATTTTACGATAAGATATCTTCCTGGGAGCACTCCATTGTTAAGGGGAGCGGACTATCCCCGACGCAAATGCACACTGTGGAAGTGATCGGGCACAACCAAAACATGAAAATGAAGGAACTTGCAGAAAGACTAGGTGTCACGACTGGAACACTCACTGTTGGAGTAGATAAGCTTGAAAAAATAGGTCTTGTAGAGCGGAAACCCCACAAGAAAGATCGTCGTTCCTGGTTGATTGTCTTAACTGAGGAAGGAAAACATATGTATGAACAGCACCATAAATTTCATCAAGAGTACACGCGTGAAATATCCAGTGAGCTTTCAATTGATGAAGTAAAAGCACTTTCAAAACTTCTTGGTGTCGTCTTGAGAGGGATGTAGTACTTATGCCCGAACTCCGCGCCAAGAACATTCCCAGCTATCTTCAAAATACACCTGCAACGAGTCATCAAGGACACCATCAATACGTAGAAAAATCATATGAATAGCACTCCCCAAAATTGCATTCATTGCGACATTTGGTTCAATTTTTCTAATCTCTCCATCTTTCTGACCCTGAATGACAAAATCTTTCATTTTCAAGAATGGGAGAGAAGCGAATACCGATTTTTCAACAGGCATAAACTCCCGGTGCTTTGTATACAATAGGTATTGCATAACATCGGAATTTCTCTCTGTAGTATCAAACATATGGTTTATTACAGCCCGGCAACGACTATGTGCGTTGTCGTGTTTTTTCTCAATCTCACAAAGAGCTTCGTATAAACAGTTCTCGATATTTCTGTACAACGTTATGGCGATGGATTCCTTATTCTGAAAGTAATTGTAAAGTGTACCAACACTCATATCAGAGGATAGCTGAATATCACTCACTGAAGTATTAAAATAGCCCATATTTGTAAACAATCTAAGCGCAGTCGAAAGAATGGCCTCCTGTCGCTTCTGCTTCTTTGATTTATCCATTTTTACTCAAATACTTATATCTTAGAAACGTAGTGTAAGTTACTCGATCATAGTTTTTGACATATCTGCAAAAAGTTAATACCTTAACAGGTAATACAATGTGGTACATCAACGCAAAATAATATGCTCTGAACTCAACACATAATTCTCATAAAAATATTGGTACGGCCGAGGGATCTCTTTGGCGATAGGTTCCGGAGATCTCTCTGTGCAATTGTGCATAATAATATTGGCAATCATATGATTTCGGTGCATCTAGGTAAGCATATACTGCTCAATATTTGAGGTACAGAAAAATCAGGAGGTATCTTGACTTTGTAAAAGCCGTAACTTCATAGGAATAGTCTTTAAATTTGCCATATTGCAAGAGTCTGATTGTTCTTTACTGTTAAAATGTCGTAAATGATTTAACTAGGTGTGATTTCACACAGAACAGGGGTAAGGGGTTGAAATAATATATTGCATAAGGAGGTTCTATGGCTGAAAAAAAAGATAGTCAGATTGTCGTCGATGTGGGGAAATGGGAGTGGTCTGAATTGTGGAAAAAAGAAGACTGGTGGGCCGTCTGGCTCGGCTTCTTCATTCTGCTTATGGGGGTAGTTATTTATTTTCCGCATTCATCAGATATGAATACCAAGCTCGCCGAAATCGAAGGTAAGTATTTGGCTGACGCCCAGAAAACAGATAAATTTCGAACCATTGGCTGGTACCAGCTTAATGATGCCAAAAAGGGGGTAAAAGCCAAAAATATTGACAGTGGTAAATGGCTATCCACGTTTTCAAAGAAGCCGCATGGCTGGAAGACTAACCCCGTTGACGCCTTTATCATGAGTAAGGATACTGCCGATGCCAAGAACGCAGCTGCCTTACCCAAATATGAAACGGCCAAAGCCGTGGAGGAAGAGACCTTTGCCGCAGCCCAGGTGGCTGAAGCCGCAGCTGAAGCAGCGGACTTTAACGATCAAGCGCTCAATGAAGCGGCCAAAGCGTCGATTGCCGACTGGCGAGATGCCTGGCTGAAATCTAGCAAAGCCAAATCAAAGACCAAGGCAAAACCATACAATCAGATCGTCTGGCTGATATTTCTCGGCATCTGTTTTGCCGTCTTTTTTGGTATTGGCATGACAGCGATGGGAATGTCATTTAAAGAATTTGTCATTGGTTTCAGCTTTGTCTTTCTCATTGCAGTGGTGGCCTACATCGCCAGTTCTCAGGCAACCATGAAGGCTTATGGGGTTGGCTATGCCTTCTGGGCAATCTTATTTGGTATGTTGATCTCAAACACCGTCGGTACACCAGAGTGGGCAAAGCCTGCGGTACAAACGGAGTACTATATCAAAACCGGACTGGTTCTACTTGGTGCTGGTATTTTGTTTGAGAAAATTATCACTATTGGAACCGCTGGAATTTTCGTGGCCTGGGTCGTCACCCCGACAGTCTGGCTGGTTACCTATTGGTTTGGCCAGAGGATCGTTCAGATGCCTTCCAAACGTCTCAATGCTACCATTTGTTCCGACATGAGTGTTTGCGGAGTCAGTGCGGCAATTGCAACAGCGGCAGCTTGTAAAGCCAAAAAGGAGGAATTGACTCTGGCGGTTGGTCTATCCCTGGTCTTTACCTCAATAATGATGATTGTCATGCCCGCTATCATTAAGGCAACCTTCCCTGTTGATAAGCAGCTCATTCTGGGCGGTGCCTGGATGGGCGGTACCATTGATGCAACCGGAGCGGTGGCAGCGGCAGGAGCATTTCTCGGCGAGAAAGCGCTCTATGTGGCGGCAACCATTAAGATGATTCAGAATGTCCTGATAGGTGTCATAGCGTTCTGTGTGGCGATTTACTTTACCTCAAGGGTTGAAGTTGAAGAGACCGGACGAAAAGTCGGTGCCATTGAAATCTGGTATAGATTTCCCAAATTTGTTCTAGGCTTTATTTCTGCCTCGATTATTTTCTCATTGCTTTACACCTCATTTAACAACCAAATCGGCGGTCTCGGACCTGCCATGATCGACCAAGGAGTCGTCAAAGGAATGGGCGACCTGTTCCGGGGCTGGTTTTTCTGTCTGTCATTTGTAAGCATTGGGTTGGCGACAAACTTCCGTGAACTCAAGGAACATTTCGTCGGAGGGAAACCACTGATCCTATATGCCTTCGGGCAATCATTCAACCTTTGCCTGACCCTGATCGTTGCTTATATTATGTTCTATATCGTCTTTCCTGAACTAACAGCGACGATTTAATCCTCAAGCCTCCTCTCATTTGGCGGACGTTTCGCCAAATGAGAGGAGCAGAATTCGGTAATACTAACTCGATGAGCATGAATAACAGAAAACCGAGAAATGAACGCATCAAAGCCTGGACATTGCTGGTCTCGGTCTGTCTATTTATCTATTCGTTCGGAGTTTTTATCGGTCCCTGGCTTCAGCAATACATTTATGGCATGGATAAAATCGTTCAAGCAATCGAAGAGAACGGGATTGATGCCGGAGCGTATTACTATACGGAGATTGAAGCCTCTCATGCGGGACAGCAGTATCTGACCCAGACCCTGCAATTAATGGCACCAGAACATTATGGGCTGACCCTGCCGCTAATTTCAGGAATCATCGCCTGCTTGCTCATTCTCTATTTTGGCCTGCGGGCTTTGCCCCGATGATCATTGATGAGTGTTGATTTTGACCAGAACAGGGAGCTCATTCTCGCCAACGAACAAGCCATTGCTAGGCAGGTTGCCGGTGAGGTAATTGACAAACCGATATTGGCGCTCTGGATGATCCTGATTCCTGTTTTTTTCGTCTTTTATTTTTTTCAGCTCAAGCGATATAAACACGGCTTACAAGACTTTTCCGAAAACTTCCTTATAACCAGGCAGCGAACCCTCGATGCGGTCTGGGAAGCCACCACCTTGAAGACAAGCGCTGACTTAGAGAGCGTGGTTGAACTCAGTGATATTCCCGCCGAGGTAAAGGATCAGTACCGGGTGTGGGTCGAGCTGCTGGCCGACAATTATCTCTTATTGATCCAGGCCAGCGGTAGGACCTACAATGAGCTTGTAAAAGCCGTTTATAAGAGGAAGTCAAATTATCTACTGGGATTGAAAAACCTCAATCGGGTCGAAGCTGATTTCAACCAGGCCCTTGCCCCCCATCTTCCCGGTGACCAGCAAAGCATTGAGAGCGTGATAAAATCAATGCAATATAGCGTCAAAGAGCTCCGGCGCAATCAGGCCACGGAGATCTTTTCCTAGTTCTCCATGCCACAAGCCGAAACTGATCATTGGCCTACAGTAATCTCGAGCCATCCATTTATACTTCAATAATTACGATATAGATAGAACGAATTTCCACTAGCAGCTTCGTATTTGTTCGCTACTGTTAGCAATAGTACGCAAGTATCGTGCGCTCCAAAATTCACAGGTTGAACTGGATATATCAACCTCTTGTCAGGCTTGGCCAGCAAAGGTTTTTCCTGAATCTCTTTGCGGAATGAATATTTGGAAAGTTAAACCTTGCCGATCGAAACCTCTTACATCAGTAAGTCGCCGGTAGAATTAGAGACAGGAAACATCTAAACGTACCTATCCAGACATCTTGACCAAGATGGTCAGAGGCAATATCAACTCGACATTTGTTGAAGATTATTATTAGACCTTCAAGAGAAAGAGAAACTAGCCAGGTATATCTTTAGTTTTTCTTTGCTTTGGGGATCGATGGGAGGACAATCTGCCTGGTTCATGCTCCCCTCAACGACACGACTCGCAAAAACCATGCAGGTGTTCAGGCCACATTCTTGGCAGTTTGATCTGGGCAGTAATCTAAACACATCAAAGAGAACTGGTTGCTTCATGCTTTCTGTGGACGGTTGTATTTCCATACGATTTTTCCATGTGTTATTTATTTCCCGCTTTAGCCAAGCTGCGATTCTCTCAGCCTCCTCAGAGTCTTTTAGGGCATTGACGGCGATCATCCTGGAATGAATGGTGATGAGTTTTCCGTAGTTTTTAAACATCAGCGACGGAGGAACTTCGGTAAACACACCCGGTCCAAGAACCGTGTTTAGAAATGGCAGCACCTCACTAACGTCATCGTTGAGGTGGGCAAAACAATGAACGCCCCTGGCTTCTGGGTTACATTTTGATCTGAAAATCTCAAGCTCGTAGCCTGTCAACAGCATAGTTTTGCCCTCTCAACTAGATTTAGACATAATCGTCATTAGATCTGTTTTTCTGATTTCTTGACCATTAGAAACTTGAAAACACCCATCTTATTTTTTCTCTGACTTCTGGTCAGAATAGAAAAACATCTCTTGCATCCGTTCGCACATGGTCATAATGCAATCGTCGCAATCACTACTTGAGCGATACATCCTCAGAAATTGCGGACAGCAGTTAGAAGTCCATTCGCTTTTCGAACCAAAATTCTTCATCATCTCATCCATCCCGAAAATAAAACCATTTGGGAACCCGCGTTTTGTCTTCTTACTATCTTTTTCGGTCATGTCTTTCTCCTTGTTGCGTATAAATTTGGGTTACCTCGCTGCATCACGAGCCTCACATTTGCAGCACATTTCAGTGCGTCGCCTGTATTAATCTCGACACACTTCTCTTGATATTGGCCACAGTAGTAGAGCTTGGTTCGGTATTAGTTGGCTGAGCCCCTTTTTCAGGTGGAGAAATGGGAATTACTTTACTGTCCTTGAAACAAATGTCGCAGGGAAACTGCAAAGAGAGTTTGGTATTAATAATTCCTGTCGTCTCCATTCCCTCAATTAATTTGCAATTGGTTGAGCCAATCGAATCACGAACTGTCCGGGTAGCCGACTCGCAGCCAAGGACAATAACCGTGTCATATTGTCTCGCATGTTTTTGCAGTTTTCTCTGTCTTGCCGCAGTCCACATACAAAGAAACCATTGGTGAGGCAGATGACTCTTGAACACCTTTGAACGAACACCTTGTTCCCGCAGTCGGTTCTGAAGTGTAGATATATATTTTTCAAAAGGTGCCGACTTGAGAAAATCTTTAAAGAGTCTCAAAAACGGTTTGTTTTCTCTATCAGCCACAGTGGCAGCAGGACACATATTGCAAGGTACAATGAGAGCTGACCTTGAATCTCTGGTCGCTGAGATCACATCTAAGTCTTCAAAATGCAATGGCATGGGATACCTCCACTTTCATCAACTTTAGTTATCCAATATTCTTCTCTTTTCCTCATACTCGGCCTGATCGACATCACCTTGCGCATATCGTTTGTTAAGAATATCCATGGCCGAATCTTTTTGGTCATCATATGCACGGAACCCGCACCACCCTCTTTCACCGCATCTTCTCATGAAAAAGAAACAGAGGAAAATCATGACCAAGGGTAAAATCCACCAATAACCTTCACAAAACTCATATCCTGACATTTTTATTACCTCCTTCTTTTTCCGTTAAACCAGCCCTTGAATGCTGCTTTTACTAATATTGACGAGGACGAGAGAAAATGGATACACCAACACTGAAAAAAGTATGAAAGCGCTGACCTATTATTGACAAATAGGTCTTATCGGAGGTGAGAGAATGATATGGGGGGGGAGAAAGGTGGAGCTACTTTTTGGGAGCAGGCTGTTTACGGTCACAAGCTAGTACACTTCGCTCATCAATATAAAAATCACAACCAGCAGCTAGGCTTTCCTTCAATTGCTTTCTTGCTCTATAAAGCCTGATTTTGGCACTATCGAGTGATATTTCAAGTACCTCTGCAATTTCTTTGTTAGTGAGCCCTTCAAAATCTTTCAGGACGATAATGGTCTGATAGTCAGGCGGTAGCCTGTCTATAAATTCTCGCACACATTCACTCATTTCATTCTGGATAGCTTTTTTGTCAGGGGAGCGCACTGTGCGGATGGTGCTGGAAACAGGTTTTTCTGCTTCGGGTAAATTTATGGGTAGAGGTGCCAGCGGACCGGCAAAGGAGTATTTAAATGACTGAGATTTTAATCTGTCCAGGGCTGTGTTCGTCGCTACTCTGTATATCCAGGTGGATAGTTTGGAATCACCCTTGAAAGAGCTCAGATTTCTACTGATTTTCTCAAATACTACCTGGGCGACCTCTTCTGCTTCGAACTCGCCAACCAGTCGCTTCAAATAATGGTGGATTTTATTATAGAATTCGTCGTAAACAGACGAAAAACTATGCGTTTTACCATTGCTCATACCTCGGTTCCTGTAGCTGGTCGATGCTATTATTTACCTGATAACTCATAAACGTTATTTGCTATCTTCTATTCTTCTTTGAAAGGAAGCTTGGTCTCTTGCCATCAATATATTTCACTAGCAAATAATCTGGATCCCTGAACAAAACTCAATTAAATGGTAAGGCATTTGCAATTATCTACAAGGTTGATGGACACTTCACTCACTTCTCACTTGTTACTATTCTTAGGCGTATTTGATATATCTACCTAAGTATTTCAAAGGCAATCCTGAGTGCTCGGAGAATGAGAGGGCTTTACTTTCATCCTCTGCACCTGATGGATCATGTTATTTCTATAAGCTGTATAGATCCATTGGCAATGTTAACATTCTATAATCATTTAAAGAAATACCTGATCAGGAATAAGATCACGGTGTTCAATTGTGCGGAAAACAAAACTTGGAATAGGAAATCTCAATCGTGAAAATACTTTGCTTGCCAAAAAAAAAGATACACTAACCAGGCAAAATGAAGCGAGCTTGTCTGAGGCAGTAATTATTTTTTAAATGCTGAAGCAAAAATTTTATTAGGTATGTTCAAATAGAAATCAATACACCTTAACGACAAAATTTAACTTTTCATTTAATATTTGATTGATAAAAATTGCCCGTTCGGCCTGTCCCGTATGCTTTATACTAATCTTCCCGATAAAACCCTCAAAATCTGTAGTTTGCCTTAGCGACCTATTGATGCATTCTCTGTCTGAACTGTTTCCACAGCGATTCATTGCCGCAATCATAATTGCAGTTCCTTCTACACCAAGCAAGGTAAAGGTTGTTGCCACCTTATTGAAATTCTTTTTATAAATTTTGTTTATTTTTCTTCCGAATTCCGTTTTTTTAAGCCCGAAGGCATAGAGATCGGTGGCAAGCATGCCTTCAACCACATCGAGGTGTTCACTATATTGCAGCACAAACTGGCCTAATAACCCGTCACTAGCCATCACTAGAGGGTTCCAGTAGATTTTCTGTGTTTCCAGATCAATGTCCAAGATCTGTTCAGCAGTAAGAGGCGTATAGAGAAATGAAATGCCCTGGTCTCTTAATCCTTCAAGACTCTCAATATGCGTTTTACCCCCCTGGGCAAATTCTACCATCGTAACCGTACCGCCTGCTTCTTCGAATTTATTGATAAAAGTATCTGCCAAAAACTTTGAATACGGCCGAGATAGATCCTTGAACACTGCTACATGATCAATAAGCAGTTCATCAATCACGTATAGAGCCGCCACCGTTCCCTGGGTGGTGTCATTGAAAACAAGCTGACTGACATAATTATTATCTGTCACATCGGGATGCGTTGCGTTGAGTGCTAAGATTGGTGTTTTATAAATATCAGCGTTTTGAGCGACACCGAGTACCGTTTGACTGTCTGACATAATCAAGACAGCAGAAACCTGGTCAACCTCAACTAATTTTCGCAGAGCCTTTTCGGCATGTTCGAGGGTATTTTGATCGTCTTCAATGACGAGTTCAACCTTGTCGCCATTCATTAAGAAAGGTTGCATCTGCAACGCTATCTTGCAACCCAGCAGCCCATTTTTTCCCCAGGTCTCGTCTGAGCCGCTCATTGGGCCGATAAAGCCGATCTTGATTGTTTTTCCGCTTACATTATCTAGCCGTTGACTCTCACAAGAAACAAACAAAGCAGCCAGAATTGAAGAGATTATGACAAGTGGTATATATTTCATCGATTCGATAGATTTCTTAAGGTATATAGGTAAACTTCGCCCTAATCACGATATCATCTGAAAAATTGCGTTTTATTTTACGTTTAAACTCGTTTAGATCTCTGCGACTGAGCTGTTCGCGAACGAGGATATTGACAGTCAGTACGTTCACTTGATTAAATCGATGGAGTTGTGCCTGGTCGACGATTAGATACTTGCCATTAACCAGGAATCGCTCGTGCTGCCAACTTCTCTCAAATTCCGACCGGTCGATAATCCCTTGAAATGCTAGATAGAGTGGGATAAAAATTGCCAACAAAAAAACGGAAACGACACCAATGCTGCGTTTATCGCGAATTGCAGGTGAAAATCCAAGAACCCGGAAGGTAAACGTTGCTGCCAGCACAATACCGATCAGGTTAGTAGAGAACAATAAGAATGCTTGAAAGAAAAATGAAATGTCGAAACGTCCAAGTCCAATCCCGGCAACCGCCAATGGAGGGACCAGGGCAACAGCGATGGCAACGCCTGCCAGACTTTGCAAGATTTCCCTAAACGATTTTGTGTAGGCACCGGCAATCCCAGCC
>JABDPQ010000382.1 GCA_013042695.1 Desulfobacterales bacterium
GGGCAAACCTTCATTCGTAAGCAAACATAACACTCGGTGCACAGATGTGGATCGATGTGACATTTCTTATCTGCAAATAAAATGGCATCAACAGTGCAGTATGTCTGGCAGGTACGACAGCCTATGCAAATTTCTTTATCAATAGCTGGCATTTCTTTTTCCTTGATTTGATTGTGATTATTTGTAGCTGAGTCTCCCGTTGAAAGAGCTGCTCCTCTTTTTATTATCTCTATTATCGGCGTGCGACAGTATACAGAGGTGCCAATTCTTCAAGCAGCTCTTGAGATCGATAGGGATTATAGATTCCGCAAGCGCATGGTTTGGCAAGCACCCAGCTGCCTTTCCAGGTATCTATCTTCCCTGTTTTCAACTTTCGAATAACGTCCTGTACCAAATGAGGCGAGACCATGGCATGGCCGCACATTGTTGTGAACTGACGAATGTCGGCTGGAGGAAGTTTTTCGGTTGCCCCATGAATGCCCAGTGACAAGTTAATAGTATGGGGGTTCAATCCCACTTCGGCGGCAATCTCCCTTACCCTGTCAATCAGTCCGCTGACCACGATGGAGATCCCTTCGTCCGCCTCCTTGAAGCGGGTGAGCAGATCCTTGATCTTGTCACGGCTGTTAAACACGGTAAATACCCGGCATCCTTCCTGGATGCTGTCGAGAACTTCTTCAGGTTTGACCCCGCTGTACATGTTTTGCCTGAGGGTGGTGGCAATCATGTTGGCAGGTCCGACCTGATAGACGATCTCGACAAGATGCCGCACCTTGGGCGCACATCCTTTATAGTTAAATCCTCGTGCCGGATAGATAAAAACAGCGTAATCTTTCTCCAGCGATTCAGTAGCCCCTTCCCGATGTAAACTATGTGTCATAGCTCTTTCCTATTCCGACACCCTGCCAAGGCCCATGTTTATCTTTGCATTCGGCCGCCAGGCAAAGCCTTCCGATTCGATCACGCTGAGAATATCAAGCGGAACCTGTAAATTTTCTTCAAGAAGCGTGAAGACATCCAGAGTAAAAACACTGTCCAGCTGAGGTATCACCTGTTTTAGCATCTGCAGTATGCGCTGCAATTGTGCTCTTGGAACCTGCATTTCAATGATGGCACTTAATACCCGCTCATCGAGCAGCTCGGACTTCAAGTCACCCGTTTGGTGATCCTGAATCATAGAATGAATTGGATTGTTCTCCTCGATTTCATTAATTCCAGCTTGAGCCAGCGCCCGGGTAATCTTCTGAATATCACGCAACCCCATGCCAAGGGTTGGTCGACCGATTTCAATGGCAATTCCTACTGCCCCCGGCCCACACCGCATTGTGACATCATTGGTCTTGGACTCCTCAGTCCCACGCCCCTGGATTCCTGTAACCGAGTGGGTAGAAGTTGGATCGCTGAAATACTTTCTCAACGCACGTGGGTATTCATAAACCTGGGGAGGTTCAAAAAGAGCATCAACCGGGCAGATACCGCTTCGCAGGCAGGTACCGCACTCCAGACACAGAGTCTGGTCTACCGCACTGCGTTGATCTTCAAAGAAAATAGCTCTAGCCGGGCAATAGGGCTGACATCGACCACACCCCACACACACTTCTTTAAAGACAATCATCTAGTAAACTCCTTCAGACAAAGTAAGTGTCGCACGCCGCCTGAACTTCGTACAGCTTGATGAGCCGATGGAAAAACTTTCCAGACAAGGCTTGAGGACTTCTTCAAGATCAGCTTCAGTGCTACCGCCGATATTCATTAACGTGTGCAGGCTGCCGCCGTTTGATATATCGCCAATCAATGCTCCACCGACGATCTTGCCATCTCGGTGGAAGAGCTCCCTGTAAACATTGCTATCAGGCCGTGAGTATCGTCTTCTCTGAGCTTCTGGAACCGGGCTGCCAAGTATCGCCAATGATAGGCCATTGAGATTCATACAGTTAACCCGGGACAGACAGTTTAATGAAAGTGGCACGGATGCCATGAGGTTCCTTGCCGCCAGCTGACCCTGGACAGCGGCCTGAGGCCATGTCCAGGGAGTGAAAGTGCCGTTTCTGACAATGGTCACCGCATCGCCTGCCCCAAATATATGTCTATCTTTGGTCTGCAGGGCGGTTGTAACCTCCAGCTGCCCATCCTGGAGGAGATCGGAATTTTTTAACAGGTCAAGATCTGGAACAGAGCCTATGGCAATAAACAAGGTTTGGCATGGTATCCACTTTTTATCTACCTGAACTGCCCGAATATTTTTGCCTGCAGTTTCGATATCTTCAACGGTAGAACCAAGAAGCAATCGTATGTTATTGCTTTCCAGGTGTGCTTCTACGAGTTGCGCAGCCTCAGCAGACAAAGCCTGGGGTAAGAGATGACCTTCCCTTTCAATCAGGGTAACCGAAAAGTTGAAGCCGGCAAGATGAGCTGCCATCTTAACACCGACCAACCCTCCGCCCAGTATAACTATCTCCGGATGCGCAGGCAGCCAATCACGAGCCGCTCTTGCCGTTGCCAGGCTTCGCACTGGATAGATGCCGCTGCAAAAAGCTTGCTCACAAACAGCAGGGACAATCGGCTTACCCCCGGTTGCAATCAGCAAGCGCTGGTAATTAACGGTTTGCCTATTATCCAGGTAAAGACACCGGTTTCGTCGATCAACAGAATCCACTCTAACACCCGATATTACCTTCAGCTGGGGATCATCTTTTACACTCCAGAAAAAGAGTTTTTTTTCAGGCAGGGCCTGATTCATGAACTGTGGTAACAGTGTGCGATAGTAGCCAATCTCTTTTTCCGTATCCACCAGGGTTACGGATTTTTCCGGCGATTGTTGACGAATCGTCAGGGCAGCCTTCAGGCCGGCTACCCCGCCACCTATGATAACACAATCCACAAGTCTGCCCTCATACGTCTTAATGAATAAAAACTGCTAAAAGCTTGTAAGCCATTCTAAAATTTCTTGCGGCTGTGGTGAGTGATCAAAATGAATAAACTGACCATGATTATGCTCTACCATCTCTGCCAGGACACGGCAGACGTCTTGACTTCCATGGAGCGGTGCAGGCGTAGCGACGCATACACGCCCTCCAAGGTAGGCAAGCCCCAACGCCGCAGTAAAATCTTTGCAGCTTTTAAGACCGGTAAAGCATATGCCCTGAAGTCGATCTAACTGTTCAGCAACTGCTAATGCTTTGATTGTAAGTAATGGTCCCTGCCCCGGTTCAAGGATCAGCGGTGCTCCTTCTTTTTTCTGATTCATTTTGCTATCTTTGATCATCCATAAGGCTGCATCACCCCAACTGGCCACCTGAAATCCTTGATCAGAAAGTGAGGAGGCGATCTCTACTGGAAGCTGTCCCAGAGATTGCTGCGGGGTATCCGTGCCTCCCACGAGTGCCAGCTTTTCCCTGTTACCCTTTCCCGCCACCTTATTGAATTGCTCACTTGACATGACAACCTGATCTTCATGCACCGCAGGAATATCATCAGGCAGCATGCTCTGAGAAAGCGTTGCAAAATAATTTTGCGCTTGCAGCACAACATCGGCAGGCTCCGGCAATTCCTCTTCCGTGATGACGGGAACGCCCATCTGTCTGCAGACATCCACAAGGCCTGGATCTGTTCCCTGCCCTGCTACCAGAAGGTGTATCGCACCGCTACCGAGCAACAATTCTGCTTCACCCGATGTACAAGCTACAGGAATATACATCTTATTCATTACTAGCCATTCTCCCAGTGAAACAAGAGAAGCAGGTAGCCCTGAGTTTTGTTTACACTCAAGCTCAATCGCCTCTAAAAACGAGGTGGATGGATTTCCGCAAATACCTATATAAACCGAGTGATCCGCCAATGAACCATAACCTGCGCTCACGTTTACTGGTCCAGACAGCGATTGTTCTGCATTTTTCTCCAAGAATCCCAAGGTCAGAAGACTCAGACGAAATGATTGCGATAGTAATCGCTTAAAGCTGCAGGATGGCCTATGCAGCATAGCTGAACTTCTAAAAATATCATTGGCAGAAAGGTCATATTGTCCGTTTTTAGATAGAATTGGAGCGGTTATCTGGTTCAGTTCGGCTGAGAACTGTACATCCGGAATTGCATCAAATGATAAAACAGTGTCCAATGCTTCCAAAGTACCCTGTAGGCAGAGCCGCAACAGCATACCCGCCACCATTTCGTCTTTTCCAAGTCCGCAAATACCTTTTCCAGGACCACGTCCAAATGGATCGATACGGCAGGGCCCATCCATGCATCCGAATGGACAGCTTAAACCCAAACGTAAAAACCCGTCCTGGGGTTGAGCCTGTTCAAATCGCTCCCAAGAGAGTTCGATTCCCCGTTTGGACGCTGAGAGGAGCAACTTCTGGCTGATTGGATCGACCGTTTTCAGATGAGTTGTTTCCATATAAACATGTATCTCCTGATTCCGATATGTTCAGTTTCCGGTTTCTTGCACCAAATCCAACAACAGTTTACCACTTTGAGCTTTTCCACCATGGAGGCTATCTGCAGTCTCTCTCCTCTTGGAACGAATGATATCTTGGTACTGATCAAGATCTACCAGTTCCAGAGCCTGGGTCGGGCAAACATCCGCACAGACAGGATGTTCCATGTAGAGGCATTGATCACATTTCAAGGCAACCTTACGCTCCGGCCATGGATAGATAACTCCATACGGACAAAACAGCGTGCATGTCCAGCAGCCGATACAATTATTTTCCTGCAGTACAACGGTTTTTGCATCAGGATCACGTATCAAAGCTCCTGATAGGCAGGCATCCAGGCAGGGCGCCTGAAGACACTGACGACACTGAAGCGTCACAGGCACGCTATTGCTGCCTTCGACACGAACTCGCGATTGTGGAAGAGGGCTTTCATGTACCGCTTGTAAGAGCGTTTTACCGTTACTCCCTCTTTCTGTTGCACAATAGAGCTCACAAGTCTTACAGCCGGTACAGCGATCAAGATGAACGGCGATTACTTTCACGAACTACTCCTTTGATAATGATTCAAGCGTTAAACAGTGCCCGAAAATTAGCAGCAAATAGGTAATAGTTTATGTGGTCTCAGCTTTTTTCTGGCCGCGATTGTCCAGCCAGGATCTGATCGCAGGAGAGCATAAACCAAGAATTGTTAAAATGATAAATGCCAGTGACCACGGTCGTGTAAAAAATACGAATGGATTATTATCAAAGACGATCAGAGTGCGCCGCAGGGAGATCTCGATCAGTTCACCCAGAACCAACCCCAGCACAATTGGCGCTGCGGCAAACCCGTATTCTTTCATTTTATAGCCAACAAGACCGCAAATGAGCATAATCCAGACATCCGCCATATTGTTATGAAGTGCATAGGTGCCGACAACGCAAAGGACCAGGATGATTGGACTGAGAACATAATTGGGAACACGAAGAATTTGTGAAAACACTTTCGCACCCCCAAGACCGAGGCCCAGAAACATCAAGTTGGCAAGAAACATGCCGATAAAAACAGCGTATACTACATTGACATGCTGGATAAAGAGCAACGGCCCCGGCCGCATGCCGTGTACCAGCAGAGCTCCGAGTATGACAGCGGTAGTGCCGCTGCCAGGTATTCCCAGAGCCATGGTCGGAATCATGGCACCGCCGGTGGCAGCATTGTTGGCGCATTCAGGAGCGGCAACACCTTCCAGACAGCCGGTGCCAAATTTTTCAGGATTCTTTGAAAAGCGTTTGGCTTCGTTGTAGCCAATAAAAGAGGCTACTGTGCCGCCTTCCGCCGGCAGGATCCCAATAAAAGTACCGATCAAGGACGAACGTATCAGGGTCGTCTTGACGGACTTTATTTCTTTCCAGGTTGGCAGCAGACCCGAAATCTTCCGATCGATTACAACTTTACGGATCCCCTTCTCTGCCTGCCGAAAAACCTCCGTTGCCGCAAAAAGCCCGATCATTACCGGAATAAAACTGATACCGTCCATCAAGTGGGTGGACCCAAAATCATAGCGGCTAAACCCGGATATCCCATCCATGCCGACACAGGCAATAAACACCCCGATCGTGCCTCCCAACAGGTTTTTTACAACCGATTTTGAACCGAGGCTACTGATCATACTCAGACCAAAAATCGCCAAGGCAAAATATTCCGGTGGCCCGAACTTGATGGCAATTTCAGCGAGAACCGGAGCCAGTAAGATCAGCACAAACACGCTGAACAGGCCGCCAATACCGGAACTGATACAAGCCATACCCAGGGCCTTACCGGCCTGCCCCTTTTGGGCTAAGGGATAACCGTCAAAGGTAGTCGCCGCTGCTGCCGGCGTACCCGGGGCATGAACGAGTATAGCGGCAATCGATCCACCGAAGGTTGCCCCGCAGTACAGACTTACCAGCATGGTGATTGCAGGAACCGGTGCCATACCATAGGTAAAAGGAATCAGCAGAGCAACTCCCATGGGAGCAGTTAAGCCCGGCATTGCCCCGATAATCATACCGCCCAGAACGCCGATAAAAACAGACAAAAAATTCATCGGCTCCATGATGGTCATGAATCCGACCATAAGTTGATCCATTAGGAACTCTCCATTATATCAAAATCCCGGCCGGTAACTGTACCAAAAGTATTTGATTAAAAACAAAATATATTAGAATAGGTGTGAGTATTGCGGTGAGAATAATCGCCCGCGGACTCCTAACTCCCCACGCCAACATGGTGGCAATAATAAACAACGCTATCGAAACCAGTGTACCCAAGAGCACCGCACCAAACCCGAACCCAACAGCACATGCCATTGTCAGGACAACTCGATTTAATGCCGCCTTTTCCATCTTCTTGCCAGCTTTGTCCGGACCGTTACTGATGCTTTGAAAGATCATTATCACGGTTAAAAACATGGCAACCAGCAAGACGACGCGGGGGAAAAAAGCTGCTGTTGTGTGGGTGGTCATCACACCTGAACTCTGAAACGTAAAACTTATCCCGTAAAGGACAATGAATATTACCATGAGCACGATGGCCATACGCAAATCTTTGTTATTCATTGTTTTATCCTCTATTGCCGTTACCACACCTGGTGGCCTCACAGTCACAATCTCTATACCTAAACCAAATCAATCAACAGATCAGGGACCCGGTTATAATCGGGTCCCTGCCTAAAAATCTCCTACTTTTTAATGTAACCCAGATCTTTCATTGCTGTTTGCCAAATTGGCCATTTTGAATCCAGGAAGGCATCCCAGTCAGCTCCAATCAAAATACTCTCCGGACCCATGGAATTATCTTCCAGATAATTCTTATAGATCTTATGGGACATGCTTTTGGCAAAAGCATCTCTCAGTGTCTTGACGATGGCATCAGGGGTTCCTTTTTTAACGACGACACCGCGCCAGGTAGCCATTTCGACATCATATCCCAGCTCTTTTGCAGTGGGAGTATCTGGAAAGCCTTTCAAACGATCGGCAACCAAAAATACGGCTGGTATCAAATTACCAGCTTCATACTGCCCCATAAATTCACTGGGGTTTAACACGCCCATGTCGATGACATTGCCGAGAAGCGCCACAATAATTTCACCACCGCCGTCAAACGGTACAAATTCAAATTCGACTCCAGCCGCCTTGCCAAACTCATAGGATGCTACATGATCGATACTGGCCATATGGGCAACACCGATTTTGACTTTTCCTGGACTTTCCTTGGCCTTGGCGAGCACTTCCTCAATATTTTTATAAGTACCACCATCTTTGCTGGAAATAACCAGGGACTGAGGGTCATAACATCCCCTGACGATACCAATCACATCATCCCTGCTCGCTGTGGTCATTCCTCTGGCCATGGTGGCAAGATTCGAATTCGTAAAAGAATTCAGGGTGTAACCATCTGCAGGTTGCTCCATCAAATAGTTCAGCATCCGGGCACCTGAGCCGCCGCTCATGGTGCTGATTACGATATTCGCTTTTAATATCCGCCGAAGCCTCAAGGCTACTGTTCGTGAGAAGATATCAGTTCCCCCACCTGCAGAGGAGTGGATATACCAGTTAATCTGCTTACTGGGATATTTGTCCTCGGCAAGAACAGTTGTTGCTGATTGCCATAAGAACCCCATAGCCAGAACCACTACTACTCCTAACTTTAATCTGTTCATACATTCCTCCTCATGTGGTTTGATGAAAGACAGATCCTGGTCTTGATAAACCTGCCGCTGTCAAGTAAAAGCGAATTTAAAAATGATTACGCTTTCAACACCTTCTTTGTACCATGTCATTCAGCGATGCTTTTCATATTGTAGAGCTGTTCGATAACGGTATCAAAATCAGCCTCCAATGCCAATATCGCCTCATGTGAATTACGATTCTGTATAGCCTTGACGATTCTGTCATGAATATCCAGCATCTGCTCGATTCTGGTGGGGTCATTTTCATAATATAGTCGCCGCATATTCTGCCATAACGGTTGGCCGGTAATATTGAGCAAACGATCTATTACCGATATGATGATACGGTTTTTGGTTGCCTTGGCTATGGCCAGATGCAATTCTTTTCCCAGTTCTGTATAGGCCTTATAATCACCGGCTCGACCTATCTTGTATTTTTCCCCCCAGACTGCATTGATTGTCTCAATATCTTTGTTGTTTGCTTCTCTGATTGCCATGCGAACACTGCCGGTTTCAATTACCTTACGGGCCTGAAGAATCTCGTATGGACTATCGCTTTCCTCGAGGATATTTTTAACCTGTAAAGAGAGGTCATCAAGACTCAGATTCTGCGAAACATAATTTCCATCACCTGGGTGACTTTCAATAATTCCAACAATCTGAAGTGCGCTGATAGCCTCTCTCACAGACGGGCGACTGACACCAATCTGCTCAGCAATCAGTCGTTCGGCTGGCAGTTTACTGCCAGCCGGGTACTCTCCGGATTTAATTT
>JABDPQ010000385.1 GCA_013042695.1 Desulfobacterales bacterium
CAATGTGGCTGAAGCGATAAAGATGACAGCACCGTATGCGGTAGATGTCAATTCGGGTATCGAGGACCGTCCGGGGGCAAAAAACCACGAACTGCTAGCCCGCCTGGTAGCCAATGTGCGCGCAGCAGAACAGCAGCTGAGCGCTTAGTCGTTTCCGCTCTCGATTAAATGAGGACGGATTCTTGACTCGTAGAAAAGCCCCGCCTTGCCGATGGTATGCGGTGCGTATGGGAGAGATCTGAGTAGTCCGTCAACCGGTTCAAGATTGTCGAATCGGATTGCCTCGTCCCCGTCGATCCAAGACAACCGCAGGTCGAGAATGGGGCGGACCGTCACTACCGTTCCATCCGCATCCTCTTCGAGCAGCACCTGTTCCCAGCGTCTTTCACCAAAACCTCGAAACCAGATGCCGGGTATTGCTTCACCGGTAAATTTGTTGGTCATGAAAGGCTCGAGCAGATCGCCGTCATCAAGAATGTGGCTTGAGATGATGCGGAGCACCTCTGAGCTGCCATCGAGGCTGAGCTTGTAAAAATCATCAAACTCCTCATGGTCGATGCGCAATAGGTGGGTGGGGCTGTCGTTGAAGGTCCATTGAGCATGACAGGACTGACAGCTGAAACGGTCGCCGTGCCTTTCGTGGACCGGATGTTGAAGCTGAGGCACATCTAGTTTCTCAGCAGTTACGGAAGAGATGTAAAACACCTTGTCATCTTCGATTTGAAGCGGGGATTCTGCGGGAATCTTGTCGATTTGGTCGAGATGGCAGTCGCTGCAGCTCGGGTTGTCTCTACTACCCATCACATTGTCTTTACGGTGACAATCGATGCAGGCCAGGCCAGCACGTTGGTGGACATCCGGTGCCAGGGTGTGGTTTTCAACCCCATAGGCACGAAGCTTGGTTGTTTCAGCGAGATAGGGGGTTCGGTATTCTTCGTTGAGATCGTGCTCGTAAAAGCCGTAATAGTCGAAGCCGACATGATTTCCATAATGGCAGGAGAGACAGCGGAGATCATCAGGTTGAGCCATGAAAATATGACTTGCCAGCCGACCGTCTTTGAATGAAAGATGACATGCACCACAGCCAACCCCATGGGTTACTGCAGAGAAGTCGTCTCCCTTATCATAGACATGGCAGCGCAAACAGCGACGGACCAGAAGATCCTGCACCAGTTGATCCACGGTCTCGGGCTCAGCATAAGATGACAACCCGGTCTCCAGCGTATCACCGGTAATGTCGATTGGGTTGCCGAACGCCTCCGCCACTACGGATATATGGCCAGACAGAAGGTAATGATTGTTGGCGGCGACCATCTCGATTTCCTGGACATGGCAGGGGCCGCAAATTTCTTGAGCCTGGTCCGGATGAGCCGGGGTGGCGAGGACAGGATCGTGCTCTTCGGGGTAGCCGGTTGGATCATCCGAGGGCAGGTGGCAGGTCAGACAATCAAGCCGGTGCGCCTGATCAAGTTCAATTTGATGACAGCTCAGACAGTGCCTGCTTTGCTCGTTGAAGCCGGTCGCCGCCTCATCTGCCTGGTCGCGGCAACTTGTCAAAGTGCAGACAAGTAGGAGAAAGAGCAGGATAAAAATCGATTTAATCGATTGGGCTTCAACCATCAGTTCACGTAGAATAGTCTGACAACCCCTTTTCCAGGTCCAGATAGCCGACGATGAATTGCACCACAGCCTGATAATAAGGATTTCCCTGTCTGTGGTTTCCATGTTGATATTATTGATCTTCCAGTAATTTCATAACCCGGCAATCTTCACAATAGTGCAGATGCTCAGGAGGATTTTGTTGTCTCTTGGCCAAGATTGCTATTACCTTCTCGGGGCACTTTTTCTCGCACTCGTTGCAGAGCGTGCAGGTATCGAAGTCAAAGTGGAGTTCTTCAGAGATACACTGCACCGGGCATATCCTGCCGCATACTCCACAATAATTGCAAAGTGACCTGTTCACCACAGACCTTGCAGTGTAGCTCAGAGAGTATCCTCTGTCTGCGCTGCTGATTTCGAGTTCATCAGCAGTGGTATAGCGGGGCGAGTAGCTCCCCAGCAGGAGCGGTTCGATTTCCAGTATACCTCCGTAGGTTTCAACAAAGCGGACCAGAGATTCTTCATCCATTGTGGTGCAGTCGCCATTGAGCTGCAACGCTGTGGAGACAACGCTTCCTGGGGAGGCAGCCTCAGACGGAAAACCGCTCTGGAGAAGCAGATTTTCTTGCAATTGATGGTCGGCGAGGGGGGTCTTGTCCTCAACAGAGAAAACAGGTGTGGCGGAGCCAACGTTTTTTAGAACATATTGATTGCGGTGAATGTGCGACATATCCGAAGCCTTCTGAAGCGTGAATTGGCTACACCATAACAGGTTAGCCCTTATAGTGAAGTACAAAAATACCACTCGATTGGGCTCTTTTCATCAGATCAGTTCCTTTTGTGCTGTAGGACAGGCGGAGGCGAAAAAGTAGGGCAGCTGCCTACTGATTTTTCTCCTGACAATT
>JABDPQ010000389.1 GCA_013042695.1 Desulfobacterales bacterium
GAACACCGCCCCTCAATCAGAGAGCAAAATAGTAAAATTTCAACAGCCCACCATAACACTCATTGACATCACCAAGGACGCAAATGAAAATCCTGGCAATTCTTGGAAGTGCTCGAAAAAACGGTAATAGTGAAATTCTTGTTCAAGCCGTGATTGAATCACTTGTAAAAAACCTCGATGCAGAGGTTGATTATCTTCGCCTAACAGGGCAAAAACTTTCACCGTGCAGGGCGTGCGGCGGATGCGAGAAAACCGGTTTATGCGTCATCCAAGATGATATGGGCGGTCTTTATGAAAGAGTTGACCAGGCGGATATCATCTTTCTCACCAGTCCGATATATTTTTATGGACTCAGCGCCCAATCAAAAGTTTTTATTGATCGCATCCAGGCACGTTGGTCACGTAAATATCTGCAGAAAATCCGCTTTAGAAGAGATGAGAAGCGCAAAGGATATCTTATTTCAACCGCGGCTACACGGGGGAAAAAGCTGTTTGATGGCGCCATTCTGGTAGCAAAATCTTTTTTTGATGCCATTGATGTGGATTATGGTGGTGAGCTCGTGGTGAGAGGAGTTGACGATAAAGAAGCCCTGAAAAACAATCCAGAAGAGCTTGAACGAGCCAAACAGTTTGCAGAAGAGATCTCAGCAGACTTCCTGAAATAACTGCGCATTATTGATATTATTGAAAAATCTTACACTCACTTTGGCAGTCATCATTTCAAACATCGCCATATGCAGTAAGCCAACTGTTTCACCATAATGTAAAGAACAACATCTTTCTCCCTGTGATAAGAAAACCTACAACATAGTTTATTGGATCGGATAAATCTGTACCTTTGCTGAGTTGATGGTTATACCTCTTACCCATAAATAAAAAGGAGTATGGGTGATTAACTCGATGAACAGCAACGAAAAAGTTCATGGAAATCAATTACCGCATTAACCCTACCTGTATGACGAGGAGAAACAGTTTATGCCACATTATGATTTGTTCGTAATTGGAGGCGGATCGGGAGGAGTTGCCTGTGCCAGAACCTCGGCGGCACTTGGGGCCAAGGTTGGTTTGGCTGAAGCAGATCGATTAGGCGGCACTTGCGTGAATCGCGGCTGTGTTCCCAAAAAACTTCTCATGTATGCGTCTCACGCTGCTGATGATCTATGCAACGCCAGAAGTCTCGGCTGGACCTTTGGAGGGGCAACATTTGACTGGGCTGATCTACGCAATGGGGTTCAAAGCGAACTCCGTCGGCTCAATGGTATCTATGACGGCCTCCTGGAAAAGTTTAATGTTCACGTATATCAGAATTCAGCCCGTTTTATCGACTTGAAAACTGTTCAACTTGGAAATCAGAAGATTACTGCCGATCGTTTTATGATCGCAACTGGCGGCTCTCCATTTGTGCCAAAATTTCCTGGAAAAGAGCATGTAATCGTCTCTGATGATGCCTTTCTGCTTGATAAGCTTCCAAAGAGAATGGCCATTATTGGCGGCGGCTATATCGCTCAGGAATTTGCTGGCATTTTCCATGGACTCGGTGTCGAGTTAACACTCATAGCACGCTGTGCTCGTCTCTTGCGAGGCTTTGATGCAGATCTCGCTGAGCATCTGCGGGCAGAACAGGTAAAAAAAGGAATCATTATTCAGTGTGCCACTCAAGTAGATCGAGTTGAAAAGACCATAGATGGTCTACGCGTTGTATGTGAAGAATGTGACAGCAAAACCTATGATCAGGTTCTCTTTGCCACTGGCCGCAGACCCAATTCCGCTGGTCTTGGGCTCAGTAAAATCGGCGTATCTGTTAATGACACCGGTGCCATTGAGGTTGATGAACAGATGCAGACTTCAGCTGAGAATATCTATGCCATTGGAGATGTAACCGATAGGATCAACCTGACTCCTGTTGCCATTAACGAGGGGCGCATATTTGCAGCCAATCATTTCGGCGGAGAAAATCGTAGGATGGATTACACAAATATCCCTACCACTATCTTCAGTCAACCACCACTCGGCACCGTTGGTCTGACTGAAGCCCAGGCAAGAGAACGTTATGATAAAGTTATAATTTTCAAATCTGCTTTTCGGCCGATGAAATATTCACTTGGTAGAATTGATGAACAAACACTTATGAAACTGGTAGTCGATGGTACAAGTGACCGGGTTTTGGGTGTTCATATGGTGGGACCGGATGCCGGGGAAATTATTCAGGGGTTCGCTGTGGCACTGAAGACTGGAGCAACCAAAACTGACTTTGATCGAACCGTAGGTATTCACCCCAGCAGCGCTGAAGAGTTTGTTACAATGAGGGAACCATTTATTCAATGATGATTATCATTACTCGTGCCTATACTTTTGCTGCTAATCTTTAAAACGAACGCATCTGAGTCAAGGATTTATGAAGTAACAGATAAATGTTCTCATTGAATTTACTTTAAAAGATAGAAACGCTACAATCATAGAAACATTACATTTTCAATAGCAACGAGAGATAAGATGAGAATTAAAAAAGCTGTTTTCCCGATAGCAGGACTCGGCACAAGATTTCTTCCAGCCACTAAAGCCATGCCCAAAGAGATGCTTCCAGTGGTTGACAAACCAATTATCCAGTATGCCGTCGAGGAGGCGCTTGCTTCGGGTATTGAGCAGATTATTTTTGTAACGGGATCCGGAAAAGGAGCTCTTGAAGATCATTTCGATACCAACTTAAGATTGGAGAAAACGCTTGAAGAGCGCAAAAAGACAGATCTTCTCCAGGCAGTAAAATCGATTGTTCCCAGTGCAAGCTGCATCGTTTATACACGCCAGAGTGAACCACTTGGACTTGGGCATGCCATCTGGTGCGCGAGAGATATCGTCGGAGATGAACCGTTCGCCGTCCTTCTTGCCGACGATCTTATTCAGAGTGAAGTGCCCGTTCTCTACCAGATGATCAATGAATTCGACCGTCTACGTGCCTCTATGATGGCAATCGTCGAGGTCCCCAAAGAGGAGACATCACGCTACGGGATCATTGAAGGAGAAGAAGCCTTTAATGGCACCTTCCAAGTGAAATCCATGGTTGAAAAACCGGAACCTGAAAACGCCCCCTCAAATTTGGCTGTCATTGGCAGATACATCCTCACCCCTAAGATCTTTAAGCTGCTCGGCAAAAAACAAAAGGGAGCAGGCGGAGAAATACAACTCACTGATGCAATGTCGGCGCTGTTAGAGGAGCAGCCGATATTCGGCTATAAATTCAAAGGTAGAAGATTTGATTGCGGCGATAAAGCAGGATTTCAAATGGCAAATATTGCTTTTTCCCTGGAAAGACCTGACATCAGGGAGCAATTACTCCCAGGTTTGAAGAAGCTGATTAACTAAACAGTATTGGCTCAGAATCAGCATGTTCCTGGTCTTTAAATAGGGTCAGAGTAAAATTAAATTTTTCCCATCACGCAAGTGCTTCAATAGAAGATCAAAACCCGTATCCTTCGAAACTATATGACAAGAGCCTTTAGGATCCTTAAGAGACAACGGGCTCACTTTGGTTGGCAGATTCAGAACACCCTCGCAAGACTACCCATCGGTGAAGTGCAAATCATCATTATTAGTAATATTCGTGCTTGATGTTTCTAACCACCTAAAAACTTGCACAAAAGGATAGCTCTCCAACACACTGTAATTACTGATTGATCTCACCTTTAAAGCTGATAACCCTGGTGATGAAATGCCGCAAAGAAATTTGGTCGCATTCAGAGTAGAATATTGGTTCCCTGCCTTGCGTTTAAATGCGGAGACCAGTTCTCTTGGACTAAAATCAGCCAATGGTTTGAGATTAGTTGTATGTTTGATTTCTGCTTTGCTGCTGTGGCAAACTGAACAATGACCACATTGTGCATCCCTAAGTTGTTCTCCGAAATACTTTGCCAAACGATTACTTATACAGGTGTCACTTTCAAAGAGGTTGAGCATTGAGTCAATTCTACCAATTTCATAGGTCTCCTTGTCTTTGAAAATTTTAAATACTCTATTGCTTAACTTTATGCAGTCATAGGACTTTGATAGAATTTCATAAACCTCAGTTACTTGCTTGGACTGTAGCTCAACCCAGCCTTTTTCATTGAAGTATTCGATCGCAGCAATTACTCGTTGACGCTTACAACCAAGATGCTTGACAACACCGTCAACATTTAGGTATGTCCACACCTTCTTGGTGTCACAAAAATCAAATAATGTTCTTACAAAATGCTGTCTCTCGCCATCAAACCGATCAACGATCTGATCTTTTGATTCGGTATGCTTGAAGCAATAGGTTTTAAAATATGAAGACTTAGGCCGTATGATGCCCTCTTTGTCCAGATAGATTAACAAGGTTTTCATGGGAAGGATTTTGATATCCAGACGACGGGATAATGCGGTAAGAGACAAATGCCATTCCGTTCCATTCTGTTGTTTTATTTCCCTGAGTAAGCTGTAGATTGAATCTTCTGTTGGTGTGTCTCCATAAACGAAGTTTTCCAGGACATTGATATTATCGCGATTGGCCAGCACTTCACAAAAAGCAGACTGCCCATCCCTGCCAGAACGACCGATCTCTTGGCTGTAGTTTTCAATCGATTTTGGCATATCATAGTGAATAACGCGCCTGATATTTTCTTTGTCAATTCCCATCCCAAAAGCAATTGTGGCGACG
>JABDPQ010000392.1 GCA_013042695.1 Desulfobacterales bacterium
TTGATTTCAACATAGATCCAGCCTTCAACAACTGTATCGATGGACTGGTAATTGTTGATACGCACAAGTTAAAAGAGCAGAAAAGAAATCGTTACATGGAACAAAGTATTCTTGTATAAAGAACAAATATCATGGCACAATAGTATAGAGGAGGTGCAGAAAAAGACACAATTCATCAATGAATTTAGTATTTTATTATAGACTCGCTGAATAGCCGCGACAAGGAGCACCATGGCAGAAATGAAAAAAATCTTCATCATCGACACCAACGTCATCCTGCACGACAGCACCTGTATCCACCACTTTGATGAACATGATATCATCATTCCGATTCCGGTACTCGAGGAGCTGGATCAGTTTAAAAAAGGTGGTCAGATTATAAATTACCACGCCCGCCAGTTCGTCAGAGAACTTGATAAATTGAGCAGCGACAAGCTCTTTAATGGGGGACTTCGCATTGCTGATGGTAAAGGAAAAATAGTAATCCGTCTGGATCTGGATACACACTCAGATCTCTGTAAGATCTTTCCAAATGTAGAGAAAAGAGATCATCGTATTTTAAACATTGCCTACCATAGTTCACAGGAGCAATCGGGTCATGCCGTTATACTGGTAAGCAAAGATGTCAATCTTCGCATGAAAGCACGATCCGTCGGACTCATGGCAGAAGACTATACCACTGATTATGTTCGGGATCCGGCACACCTCTACTCCGGCTGCCGGTATGAGGAAGACATCTCTTCAGAGCTAATCGGTAGACTTTACGATCATCAAGGAGAACTCTCAAAAGGTGAATATGCTCCCGAACTACCGTTACAGCCCAATGAATATCTTGTTCTACGAAATGGTAAGAAATCCGCTCTCGCGACCTTTATGACCGGTGAAATTGAAAATGAATTTGTCATCAAACGGGTGAATAAAGAGAGCGTTTATGGGATCATCCCCAGAAATGCTGAACAGTCATTTGCTGTCCATGCCCTGCTGAACCCTCACGCTAGACTCGTTACAATATCCGGAAAAGCCGGCACCGGTAAGACACTGTTGGCGCTTGCTGCAGCCCTTGAAACTCGTTCAAAATTCCGCCAGATCTTACTCACTCGACCCGTAATACCTTTATCTAATAAAGATATCGGTTATCTACCGGGAGACATACAATCCAAAATAAAACCTTACATGCAGCCGCTTTATGACAATTTAGGTGTTATCCGGGGGCAATTTCCTGAAAAAAGTGAGATGTTTCAACGGCTCCAGAAAATGCTTGATGAGGAAAAACTCACCATCGAGCCGCTTGCCTATATTCGAGGTCGCAGCCTGGTAAAAATGTTCATGATCGTCGATGAGGCCCAAAATCTCACTCCTCATGAGGTAAAAACAATTATCACACGAGCAGGAGAGGGAACAAAAATAGTTTTTACCGGAGATATTAATCAGATCGATCATCCCTATCTCGGGATTCGCTCCAATGGTTTGAGTACCCTCATAGATAAAATGCAAGGCCAGAAAATATACGCCCATATCGATCTTCGTAAAGGCGAGCGATCGGAACTTGCAGAACTGGCAAGCAATATCTTATAGACCAGTTGATTTCACTGAAAATCTTTCTGAGCTGAAGAGTAAAGTTGAGATAAAAAACGGGCCTGCCATTCTGCAGCAGGCCCGATATGTAAAAGCCCTTTTTTAGGGCCAGTGTAGTATTCAAAGAAATCACAAGATAGATCCATTACCGTGTGAGGCAAAGCTAATATAATGTTATAAATTCTAAAATCAATATTTTTCTTGAATAATTTACCCAGGACATGGCGAAATGCATTCGCAGTGCGTGGTCAGGCAAAAAACGACCTGGCAGACTTGCAAAGCAGCCTGCCAGTAATGCTGGTTGCTTTAGCAGAGGACACAGCTTGTCGTTCTGACTTATATCCTTGAGTATAATTGCAGAAGAATTGTTTTCACGTTAACATAACGGCAGTCTTTCAATTATGTTAGCCATGAATGCTGAGCTCACGATATAAAAAAGATACCACTTAGAACTGTCAGCCATAAACTCACTCAGATCACCAAGGACGCAAATGAAAATCCTGGCAATTCTTGGAAGTGCTCGAAAAAACGGTAATAGTGAAACACTTGTTCAAGCCGTGATTGAGTCACTTGTAAAAGAACTCGATGTAGAGGTTGATTATCTTCGCCTTGCAGGGCAAAAACTTTCACCGTGCAGAGCGTGCGGCGGATGCGAGAAAACCGGTTTATGCGTAATCCAAGATGATATGGGCGGTCTTTATGAAAGAGTTGACCAGGCGGATATCATCTTTCTCACCAGTCCGATATATTT
>JABDPQ010000393.1 GCA_013042695.1 Desulfobacterales bacterium
ATGATTTATTTACCAAAAGCACAATGGGGTATTTGATGAAACAAACTAAAATAGCAGGAATTGGTGAGTTACTTTGGGATGTCTTGCCTGATTCAGAACAACTTGGTGGTGCGCCAATTAATTTTGCTTATCACGTTTCAGCACTCGGAGCCGAAGCAGTGGCTATCTCGACAATCGGCAATGATGGCCGAGGTGTAAAGGCCCTCGAAGAGTTGCAGAGCAGAGGAGTAAACACTTCCTATATAAGTGTTTTAGTACAATTCCCCACCGGATATGTAACCGCAAGAGTTGATGATCAGGGAATTGCAACCTACGAATTTCCTGACGATGTTGCCTGGGATCATTTGGCTATAAATCCAGCGGCACAGCAATGTAATGCAGAGCTTAAGGCCATCTGCTTCGGTACTCTTGCCCAAAGATCAGATACGGCACGACTGACGATTCAACGTTATCTGGAAACTACTTCTGCAGACGCAATAAAAGTATACGATCTCAATCTTCGCCAGAACTTTTATAGCCGGACAACGATTGAAACATCACTCAAATTAGCCACTGTTTTGAAACTCAATGATGAGGAGCTCAGCCTGTTGTCAGCACTTCTTCAGATCACCGGTAGCGAACACGAGCAGCTTGCAACACTCCGGAAATACTTTAATCTTGAGCTTGTTATTCTGACAAAAGGCGGTGACGGCAGCATTTTGATTACTGAGCGTGAAGTCTCCAGACATCCGGGCATCTCTACTGACATTGTTGACACCATTGGCGCTGGTGATTCGTTTACCGCTGCTGTTGTAACTGGATTACTGCTCAACAGAACACTTGATGAAATAAACACAAAAGCAAACGGCCTTGCAGCTTACGTTTGCAGTCAGTCAGGCGCGATGCCGTCAGTACCGCATCACTACAGATATGAGTAAAACGGCTGTTGGCGCAAACAAGTGGTCAAAACAGTTACTCCTGCCATTCGCTGCTAAGCATATCTTCGAGTTTACTTAACGCTTTGAACTGAGACATGAAAATTCGTCCTTTACAAAAGCAAGATATAGAAAAGACAGCAAAGGTACATAAAGCTGCATTTGTTAGACAAGAACTGTCAGACGAATGGATCAGAAGTAATAGTAAGGCGTTTCCAAGAGTCCTATACTACGTTGCTGAAATTCACGATAATGAGATTGTTGGGTATATTCACTGGAGTCAGAAAAGCGGTTTCCGCCAGGAGGTAGTTCTCGAACTTGAGCAACTAGCTGTTTTACCTGAATATCATGGAAAAGGGATTGGAACTAGACTCATAAAAGAATCATTACCACAAATAAATTGTCAACTTGCGACCAGAGACGCAACAATAAAACACGTTATCGTCACTACCAGATCAGACAATTATGCTCAGAAATTATACCAAAAAACACTAGGGGCTGAGGTGGAAGCAACTATCAGTAATCCATACTCAGCAGACGAAGTGTTTATGGTTGCCAGAAATATTAAAATGTCAACCTAACAAAATGCACCTTTAACCGGTAAAAATAATTATCTCATCGATTTGGTTCATTTGCTTCTATAGTTAGGATTGGAAAAAAGAAGATGTTTCCAGAATTGTGGTAGCATTACAATCACGCCTTGCTATTTCTCTTGAGCATGACTTTATCTGGAATATTTTTCACGGTTAAAAAGAAAACATGGCATCACTGATCATCAGGAATTATGATAACTTCCGCTCCTCGATTATGGTAATTGATTTGGAGCAATTGCAACCTGGCACTGGTTGAATATTAAACAGATACACCTTGCAAACAATAATAATATAGGATATTTATGGTGATCCTCTTAGAGTAGGAAGGGGATTTCAATGCGATGGTGCGATACATAATTTAACATATATTAAACAGAGCTTACTGAGGAAGACAATATGTCGTTTCGTTATATTATTACATTGCTGCTGATGCTGGGAATGATTGTGTCGGCTCACGCGCAGGAGCAGCAGAAGGTTCCTGAGCAAGTCTATCCGGTATTGGAATATATACTTTCCCTGCCCCAATCAAATGAAAATCTTGATCCGGGAAAATTGTCCGGGCTCATAGATTTTGTAGGCTCAGTGCCAGTCGGATCCGGGATTGCACTGCAGGAGCGGGATGGAGCAGCCGGTGCCTTCCATGCTTTTTCCATCGATGGTGATCTTTCAGGTGTACTTGACTATGCCTACAATCCCGATATTCCTGCCTATGTGACCATGCCATCGTCATTGCAGGATCAGGAGTGGCTGACCCCACAGATGAACGACGAGCTTCGGAAACTGACAGGAAATGGGGGAACGACAGGAGATATACACCTGTTGCGCGGCCGGGAGCGTGAAGCTATTACTCCGGACACCAATACCGGTGGATACTATATGTACAATCAGCATAGGATCGTTGCTGTTCTGCCAGGACCCACCGGACCGGTTCTTATTTCTGCCACGAATCAGGTTGATGCGTCCGAAGTGGGTAAGAAAGGATGCGTCGTTGGTGACGATAAGGATTGGAACTATCTTTATTCCGATGAAACAGGACTAAACAAGACAGGATTGGGATGGGTGGATTCTTATATGTACTCGGCCTATTCTGTGATTATTTATGTTGCTGATTCCTCGGCAAATATGCTTCATGTGGGCTCGTTCAAATGGCTTAATGCCGGCTGGGCCAAAATAAACATGGTCAAGTCGAGCCATATCCTGGAAGGCATCAAGCGTTTTGCCTCAGATTTCAAGGCTGTGCTCGAGTCGCCTGATTTGCCTGAAGCACCGGTACTTGCAACCAAGTATCAGGAGCTGTTGCAGAAAAGCAAACATGAGTTACGCCAAAGGGTTTCTCCCTATCTGCAAGCCTTGAGTAATTCTGATGTTTTAAAGGTCTGCTCCAATCCTTTGAAGAGCATGGTACCTTCCGGAGAATACCTGCAGGAGATGAGCCATGGGGAGATGGTCCGAGTGCTCCTGCTCAAATATGTCAAGGGATACATCGGCAAGGAACCTCTCAGTCGCGTTGATTTCCAGCCTTCTCAGGCCCAGACGTTAGCTTCGAGACCTTAAAGGTAAGAGTTGTAGATTAGAATCGCGCCGCCAAAGACGTGGCCGGTGTGTATGCTGCTTTGCAGGTTACTCGTATTCATCTTCGTAGTCGTCATAATCTGGATATTGAGGTGGAGAACTCCCCTTTTTTTCTGTTATTTTCGGGTAATCCTCTGAGGGATAAAGGTCCAATATTTTTTCAACGGTAATTTGATGCAACCACTCATCCCCAAAATCAAATAGATATTCAAACGTTCCTTTTTTTACTAGCTGCAACTCAGAGATCTTAGTTTTTGTTGCATCTTGGAGCTTTTTATACCCCCAGCCGAAATCTTCTTCTATGGCAAAAGGGTGAGTAAACTCTGGGGCTTCGGCGAAACGTTTTCGGCTTTTGCTGCCTGCTTTAGTCAAATAGAAAGAATACATATGGGGATCGTCTCGATCGAATGCCTGAAATATTGTTTCATGCAGTTGATCAAGAGATTGGTTGCCAAGTATTTCAATACGGCGCCATATTCTTTTTGCATGAGATAGAGATACCTTGAGTACGTATAATTGTTCTTTTTCCATCCTATGTTGTTCCTTCACTATTATTGAGCCAGATTTAGAGGTAATTGAAGATAGAGCATTTCCCGAAATTTATTTCGATCATTGAATGTAACTGATCGGTGTTCTCATTGTTTGTGCTCATGATTTAATCTCAAAGAGGTGATACGCCGATGAGCAGAGCGTGCAGCCAAAAGAAGAAAGCAAAGTATAACCCGATGCCAAAAACACTTGCAACGATATCATTGAAATGAGCGGGTGGGGCGCCTGGAATTGGCCGTGGCAAACGACGCTGCACTGATATACGATCCCAAACCGCCCAGGCAAGAAAAGAGCCGAATAAAATAACGCCAACCAATGATCCATTGGTGAAAAGATGAGCAACCGCCCAGAGTTTTGTGGCGGTAAGCATAGGATGTTTAATTGCCTCTTTAATGCGTCCAGGAAAATAGGCTGCTATCAGGAGTGGAAAAACAGGAAGAAGCAGTACCAGTGAGATATGCTGCAGCCATGGAGGAGGAGTATATAAAACTACTGCCTCAGATCGGGCAACCCCATATCCCCATATCATTAGGATGAAACCAAAAATGGCCCCGAGTGAATAAAGTCCTTTCCAAGGCCATTCACCAATTTTATCGACCATGCGATCGCGCCACGGCTCATTGACAATTGAGATGGAATGAATGCCAAAAAAAATAATGAGTCCGATTACAAAGATCCCCATAAATTACCCTTCTAGGCAAGCGTTTGAATACCAATAATTCTTAAAAAAGCAGGGTTCGCTCTGGCAAAATTTTCTCACAACCACTGAAATAGAATAATAATACAGGAGCTCTCTTCTTCCAGCCGCTTTACAATGTTTATGACAAAAAGCTTCCTCGAATGTATGGGGGGATTCTGACTTATTCCTGCTCAGATATTTTGGATAATTCTTTTCTGCCTGAGCAAGTAATGAGCAGAAAGACTTGTTATGGTCTTAGGCTCAAATAAATTATTGCATGTATAAATAACAAGCATTATATTATGATCAAATGATCAAAACAGGAGAAAGAATGGTGCGGCCAAAAAAGAAACGTTTAGTGAGCAGATATCCCACAACGACATGTTTTGTACCGGAAAATACACCTCCCTCCGGTACGATTAATCTATCGATGGAAGGTATCGAAGCTATACGGTTGAGTGATTTTGAAGGTTTTGACCAGGAGACTGCAGCTCAGCAAATGGGCGTTTCGCGGCAGACGTATGGGAGGGTTTTAGCGGAGGCGCGTTACATTATCGCTGAGGCCCTGGTGAAGAACATGCGCCTTCAGGTTGATGGTGGGGCCTATGAATTTCATGGTGGCGGTCGGAGACGCCGCCGAGGAAGGCATATGCAGAAAATATGATAGTCTATTTAGAGAATGATGACTGAGGTAAGTCTAAAACAATATCTCAACCTGTTTTCATAAAGAAATGCGGCTATATCGGAGGATGATATCATGCAACAAGAAAAAGATTCTGATCAACTCAACCAGGGATCAGGGGAAAAGAGTAGTGACAAGAACAATACAATGGATTCTCCCGCTGGCGGGACTGGCAGGGGCCTTGGAAGGGGAGGCGGCAAGGGGCGTCGTGACGGTACTGGCCAGGGGAAAGGACGCGGTGGGGGAGGTCGCGGCGGCGGTCAACGCGGACGGAAAAAATGATCTGCTGAAGGGCATCACTGACATCGCCAGCCTAAAGAATAACTCGATCAAACGGAGGTGCAATCATGCCGGGATTTGACAGAAAAGGACCGCTGGGTATGGGACCAGTCACTGGCGGAGGACGAGGACGCTGCACAGCTGCGCGACAGGAATGTGATGAGACATCCATAGGGTGTTTCGGGCGTGGTCGACGGTTGGGCAGAGGCCGACCCTTTGCAGGTGTAGGACAGCGTGGGTTTGACAGGAGTTTTGCCCGAAATATGACAGCTGGAAATGATTTGGAACTCATGAAGCTTGAGGCGCAGCAGCTTGAGCGCAAACTGCAGATAGTCAACCAATCTATTACTGAGCTTCAGCAGCAGACCAAAGTCCACCAAAGCTAACTGCAAGCCTGAAGATAGAAAAAGTTAATCAATCAAAACCGCAGGGGGTGACATTCTGCGAATTGGTGAGCAGCAAGTCAAATTTCATAAGCCTGCATACTTTTAGATACCCTCATGTCACATAGAGCCAAAAATCACTCAACCGAGGTTGTAGTGGTTTCTAATGGCTCAGTTATCGGCGGAACCCATATTCAAGTTGATAAAATTGTGGGTTAAGACCGGCTAACGGTTCTCTCAATTTCGTCAATTCTTCTTCTGGGGCGTGAATTTCTAGACGAATGATTTCAGAAATTTTTAGCGCCTGCTCTAACAGCGCACCAACATTTTCAAGATGGGCCAGTATACCGTCAGCATCTTTATATCCCTCTCGGCAATGGGCAATATCACCATCAAAGCTGAAACCATAGTGCAGGCATTTTTCTTCTGTCTTGGTTGTTTCTACAAATTGAACACAGAGTGCTTTAAAATCATCGAGTTTGCCGTCCTGAACCTTAAAATAGGGTACAAGCGTACAACATGTATCTTGAG
>JABDPQ010000395.1 GCA_013042695.1 Desulfobacterales bacterium
TTGATTGCCATGGTTGATACTCCGCTGGATGAAGATATTGTCAGATTGTGTCCTGAGAGTTAATGAAACAAGTTTGAGCCACTTGCAAAAGGCTCGTTTATCTCACTATTTTGATTTTGCAGACAGACCCAGAAGATGGCCTCCTAGGTTTTCGTAGATATCTCGTCTATGGCCAATAGCCCAGACGACAACATTTTTGTTTTCTGCATCAACTTTATAAACGATTCGATATCGCATGAAACGGTGCGCTCTTAGGCCGCTCAGTTCCGCTTGCAGTTCTTTGCCTAAGTTGGGGTTTTGAGCAAGTTCTTTGAGTGCGTTTTTTGCTGTTTTTTTAATCTCAGGGGAAAAAGTTTTCCCTATTTTATTTGCAAAGGCTGTTATTTTAACGTGGTAAGGCATTAAAATGCTTCATCAAGATCAATTAAGCGACCTTCTTTTACGTCTTTTGCAGATACTTTGATTTGCCGCATCGTCTCTTCATCGGCAAGAATATCAATGGTCTCCAATAAACCCTCAAATTTTCTCATAGATAACATGACAGCTTGAGGAACCCCGTTTTTTGTGATTGCAATAGTGTCGTTTGTGTCACTTAGTTGCCGAACCATATCTAAGAGCGTTGCCTTTGCTTGAGTAATAGGTACAAATGTTTCAATAGTTTGCATTTATTCCTCCCCATCGGGCTTATTTGACATAGTTAGAATAATGACTGCTACGGTAAAACGCAACAAAATAGTTATAATTATGACCACCCTTTTTTCTGTCATTACTCATTAATAACTGCAATTTATTTCATTGACTCTTAGATATTTTTTAGTGATATCAGTTACTTAATTTCTCAAAAACACTGAGTAATATAGGGAGACTTGAACTTCTTCCTGGTTGAGCACTTTTCAGTATGCGCAGTATGCCTACTTTTTGAGTTTTTCTTCAAAAAGCTTTCGTGCTTTTGCCAGCTTGGGGCTGATAACTGCCTGGCAATAACGATTATTTGGATTGTTTTCGTAATAGCTTTGATGATAGTCTTCAGCTTTATGAAATACATCAAACGACTTTATTTCTGTGACAATAGGCTTATCAAAAGCATCTTGTAATTCCGCAATGACGTCTTCTGCTAGTTCTTTCTGTGCATCGTTGTGCGCAAAAATAACACTCCGATACTGGGTACCTCTATCTGCTCCTTGCTGATTCAGCGTAGTAGGATTATGCGTAGACAAGTGAATCTGCAATAGATCCTTAAAGGTAATTTCTTCTGGATCAAACATGATTTGGATTACTTCTGCATGACCAGTCGTGCCTTCGCAAACCGCTTTATAGGATGGATTATCAACAGTGCCGCCGCTATATCCGCTTTCCACCGAAAGCACTCCACGCAGCTGTTGAAAGACGGCTTCCGTACACCAAAAGCAGCCGCCTCCAAAGGTTGCGGTTTCCTTAGAGGAGGCAACTTTTTGCAAAGCAACAGCGTTCATACAGTATCGCAGACCACTTGGAACTGGTCCATCCGGAAATACATGACCAAGATGTGCATCACAGGTATTGCAGGTTGTCTCGATGCGCTGCATTCCATGTGTGCTGTCGCCATGATAGGCGATGGAATTTTCCTTTATAGGTTGGGTAAATGAAGGCCATCCTGTTCGCGATTCAAACTTGTCATTGGCATCGAATAGCAAGGTACCACAGCACACACAAGCATACTTTCCAGGCTCGAACAGACTGCACATGCTTGAGCTGAAAGCGGCCTCGGTACCATGCTGCCGTGTAACCCGGTACTGCTCATCAGTAAGCTGAGCGCGCCATTCTTGGTCTGTCTTTCTGACGGCCCGATCGGGGGCAAGGTTACCGTTATCTGCGAAGGTGAGAATATTTTTCCAGGTGAGCATAATTAACTCCGAAATCAAAGTAATTTTTACTGCGAACTTGCCCTTCTAAAGGGCAGGAACGAGGTTTAGGTCTAGTGCCAATGTTTGCTATGTATTTTCTATCTAGTACTGAACCCAGAATAATCATTCTAAAAGTAAAATCTTGGTCACCAACTGGATCTGTGAGTAGGGTGAGAGGCAACTGCAGCCTTTTGCCAGGAACAGTTAGGATGAAACGTATCATGTTTGCAGAATCCCTCTCGCATCATGTCATACCCCTCTAAAAAAAAAATGTGGTACAATTAATTAAGTCAAGGTGACAACCTTTACCAACGAAAATGAATGCCTTCCCGGAGAGGAAGACCTCATGACGAAAAAGGAACTTACCCAGCGCCTGCGCAAGATGAACCAATCTGGTACTACCATGACCGTCTATTCTGATGGTGGTGAGACTCTGCAGGCAATGCCGGACAGCTTTATTCCGTTGCGGGTCGAGGGGAATCATTTCTGGCTTTTTTGGAAATCAATCGGATACCTCGAAGGCCCACAGCTTTGTCAAACAATTAAGGTAGTCGACCACTTTGTTAACGCTTTCCTCGAAAATGAAAAATACGGTGAACAATGGCTTACCGTAACGCTGCAGGATGACCAGAGCCGCCTTTACCTCATCGAGATCATAGAACCTTTCTGTGAACCGGAGGCATATAAAAAATGGCGGAAATGGCAGCGATATCGAAAAGATAATAAGGAAAAATTCAAGAAAATCGACGCTAAGATGCTGAAGAAACATCAGTTAGTCGCAGATAAGTGGGACGATAGCACCGAGTAGGCTTAATGCAGGCAATGGTAGTGCCCAGCTTAGGAC
>JABDPQ010000396.1 GCA_013042695.1 Desulfobacterales bacterium
TCATCGGTGACAGCGGCTTACCGGTATTCCAGGCGGGACAACGATCCTGGCAGCGCTTACACAAGGTGCAGGCATCACTGTCGAAGATGTCTTTCCAGCTCAGATCCACCACCTCGGTTGCACCAAACTTCTCAGCATCTTCATCCTCCAAGTCGAGACTGACCAGTTTGCCTTTCGGCCCACGATCGGCAAAGAGGTAATTGGCACTTGTGGTCAGGATATGACGTAACTTGGTGTATGGGATGAGAACAATAAAGCCCATGACGAGCAGCAGGTGAAACCACCAGGTGAATTTATGCAAATTGCGCAGCCCTTCCTCGCTCATTGCTGACAAGGTCCAAGCAATACTTAATCCCACAGGAGACCAGGCTGCCACCGGCGTGCCAAGTTCAGTCACGGCCATGCGGGCTCCTTCAATGAGAAAACCGGTAACCAGAATAACAAAAAGCAGACCATGCATTATGGCATCATCACGTTTTGTTTCCAGCCCCTCGGGCCTGATTACATAACGCCTGACAAACAAAACGGCGAGCATTGCAATTGCCACCAATCCGGCCACGTCAAGCGTTATAGAAAAAAGTTTATAAAATGTGCCCTTGAGAAAAATATAATCAAAGAAGAGATCGGTAAAATCAGCCTGGATGACAATCAGCGTCGTACCAATCAACAACAGAAAAAAGCCCCAGAAGAACAGTCCATGAAATAGACCGGGCCAGACGACTCGGGTAACATGCTTCTGCAGCAACACGTTCTTCAGCATGTCACCAACCCTGGCCCCGAGATTATCGGTTCTATTAAGCGCGCCTCCTTGACGATAGACGGCTCGGCGTTGCAGAAAAGCTCTAATGAGAATGGTGAAAGCACCAATAACAAGAAGGTACATCGGCACCAAGGTGAGCGCACCATGACCAACATTCCAGTAGATCTCACGGGTAAATTCCATCTGACTCTCCATCTCGGTTCTGAGTTGTTATCGTTACCTTTTCATGCCATTGTACCTGCTCAGGCTGAATTCATCTAACAATAACATTGCACCTCAATCAACCACGTGCTCACTGAGCTGCCTGTTGAAACGGAGCAGTAAATCCCAACATTCTTTGTCCAACCCAGCCAAACAAAGACAGATGAGGCCATCTCATCAAAGATGCATCTTTATAATAAATCTTTACGTAAAGGTCAATACAAAATAAACCGTCTTCAAAATCTTCCAAAAATGCCAAATTAATTCATTATTATGGAAGCATTTACATTTGACACAGAGGCGTGCTTCATGTATGATACCATAAAATATTACGTAAAGGTGAGATAAAGACGGATCTAATACCTGCACCTCACATTCCCGTTTCTTCGAGAATAAGCGTGATTTCTTGGCTCGTTATCCCTTTAAGAACGTATATTGATCAACAGTATGCTTTGGCATACCTTGCCGCAGAAAAGGAGTAAGCAATGGTCGCAACTGATGAAAAACCCGTCCAGATCGGGGAACTTGCTAAACAGCTCTCCATAACAACACGCACCATACGCTATTATGAAGAAATAGGATTGATGGGTAAGACAGATCGACTTATGGGCGGAACCAGAACCTACAATAAAGATGACATTCTCAGGCTGAAATTCATTTTGAAAATAAAAGCGCTGGGCGTTTCATTAAAAGAGATTCAAGAACTCTCAGAAATATTTGATATCAATGACCAAGATTTCCACACAATAACGCCGAAACTTATCGAAATTCTCGACCGACACATCGCCATGGTCGATGAAAAGATGGCCAAGTTATCCTCCCTGCGAAAAGATGTTGTCGATTATCGAATCAGAATAATGACCATTCTCAACAACGGCCAGTACTCCTGACCTCCCTCAGCAGGCCGTTTTTAATCTGACAAGACCATGCCGTCCCCATTCACTTTGAAAGTAATAGCTATCATCAACCAGATACCGCCAGGGAAGGTATCCACCTACGGTGTTATTGCTCAATGTGCCGGAAATCATAGGGGGGCTCGAGAAGTCACCCGCATCCTTCATTCGAGTTCCGACAAATACAACCTTCCCTGGCACCGGGTCGTCAACCGCCTGGGTAAAATTTCCCTTAAGCCATTCTCTGGATATGAAGAGCAAAAACAGTTACTTAAGGAGGAAGGAATCTATTTTGATGAAAATGATAAAATTGATCTGGAAAGCTATCTGTGGTGGCCCGATCAGTCTTTGCAGGCTTGATGCGAGATGTCTGCATCTTTGCTTTTGATGGCAATAACGAATCTCACCAGGAGGTGACGAAGGACAGAAAGCCTGCATAGCCTAGAGGCTCCTTCCCGGATGTCATGACTTAAATCCAGGTTCTGGCGCCTGCTGTTATGTTTCCATAACGCTAATTTTCGCCAGTGAAATCTATTGCAAGCCTTGATATGAGGCGCATGGCAACATCGAGAAATGCTTCGTTTGGAGCAAAATCAGGTCTGTGAACCATTCTCACGTCACTGTCTGGCGATTTTGAACCAATTCTCAGGTAAACCGAGGGAATCTTACTGGAGATATAGGCAAAATCCTCTGTGCCCATCGAGCCCTCGTCCATTTCAACGACCTTATCATTGCCGAGCATTGATCTGGCAGAATAAAGAACCTTTTCCAAAACTGCCTTGTCGTTCAGCAAAGAGGGAACCTGTTTACTGTAGGAAATCTTGTACCGAACCCGCATACTGGTTTCAAGCCCGTGCAAAAGACGCTCGATGGTTTGACGTAATTTTAGCAATACTTCAGGATCGATTGCTCGCATGGTGCCGGAAAGAAATACTTTTTCTGCAATAATGTTCTCTGCTGTTCCCCCTTCAATACGGCCCACGCTTATTACCGCTGGCTTTACTGGTGCAATTTCCCTGCTGACAATAGTTTGCAGCTGCATAATGAAGTTTGCCGCAGCTGTTATCGTATCTATGGCACTGTGGGGATGCGCGGCATGCCCTGAAAGGCCGGTAAGTGTAAGAGAAAAAGCCTGAGATCCGGCGAAGGACACAATCGGATGATATGCTGTACTGCCGGTAGCAAGAGAAGGCCAGTTATGAAACCCGAGCGCGGCCTGAGGGACCGGGTTCACAAGAAGACCGTCTTCAATCATGGCTTCAGCACCATCCAAGGTCTCTTCACCGGGCTGAAATACAAGCTTGAAACTGCCTTTGAGCTGCCCCCTCAGGCTCCAGAGGATCTTTGCCACCCCTGTAAGAGCAGCCGCATGAAGATCATGTCCACAGGCATGCATTTTCCCTTTCACCTTCGAGGCGTAGCCAAGGCCGGTCTCTTCTGTCAAAGGCAAACCATCCATATCCGCCCTGAGCAATATACAGGGCCCCGGTTCCTTTCCCTCAATGTGAACCACTACCCCGGCTCCCCCGACTTTATCTTTGCAGGGAATGCCACTATCATGAAGAGATTGGACAATTACATGCGCTGTATGAAAAACCTCTAGGCCGATCTCCGGATGTTCATGGATGACTCGTCTGAGACTGACAATTTCTTTTCCAATTCTGTTTACTTCGTCGTCAATGAGCGTCTGAATGTTCATAAAATTTTTATAGATACTTGACCATATTTCAAAGAGCAGACAGGGAAGATCACTGTGTTATTGGTTCGATTTCAGTTCAATCAGCAACTGTTCCATCTCCTCTGGGGAGGTTACCGGCAGCTTGCAGGTGAAATCTACACATATATATGCTGTTGCCTTATTTCCTACCTTGCCGGCGGTCTCGATAAAAGGCAGCCTCTCGGCGAGATAACGCTGATTTTCCTTGCCATCAGCCAGCAGCAAGAGAGAATCTGGAATATAATGTTTCCCTGCAACCCTAAACAAAGATGTGGTATCCTCTGCTCCTTTTTCACCCGCGATGACAATCTGGAACCCCTTGGAATTCAAATGCTGCCAGGCGGTCAGCATCAATGGCAAGGCTTGAGGAAAATTATTAATCGTATCACCAAACGACTCGATAAGCCGCTTTGCCATTTCCTGCCACTGCTGCTGGGCTCTCATCTGAGAGAGGCGTATCAGGTTAGATGCTGCCACCGAATTACCGGCCGGCTCTGCACCGTCATACATACCTCTCATCCGTATCATCACGCGCTGATCAGCAACACTGTCATAAAAAAAGCCGCCCTTATCATTCCAAAACAAAGCGATCTGACGCGTGGTCAGGGAAACTGCCCATTTAAGCCATTGCGAATCCTGGCTGGCCTGATAGAGCTCAATCAGCCCTGATACAAGTGAAACATAATCATCAAGTTGCCCGGCAAGACCGGACTCCCCGGCACGGAAGCGCCGGTAAAGCGACTGACTTTTCTGGTCATAAAGATTGTCATGAACAAATGTCGCCGCATCAATGGCATGCTCCAGCAGGGTTTCATCCTGCAGTACAATGCTCCCTCGTGCAAGAGCTCCAATCAGCCGCCCGTTCCAGGAGGTGATAATCTTATCATCAAGATGCGGCCTCTTACGCGCGCTGCGCGCCTGAAAAAGAAGTTGCTTTGAGAGCACCAGGCTGCGCTCAACCTCCTTTATATCACGATGGAAATGATTCGACGCCTCCTCTGAACTGTGAGCTCGAGAGAGGATGTTTCGCCCAGTGAACTCCTGCATGGGATCCTCAGAAACGTTGCCGCCCGGCTTAACGCCATAGCTGTAGAGGAAAAGAGCCGCAGCATCTTTATCCAAGCGTTTACTGATGTCTTCCTCGGTCCACAGATAATAGGCGCCTTCACCGTGTTCACCAGGTGAATACGGATCATCACTATCTGCATCTTCAGCTGAATAAAAGCCGCCACCAGTGTCCAGCATATCACGTCGGAGATAGGTAAAGATTTCCCGTGCAATTGTTGCATAATGCTCCTCACCGGTGAGAAGAAACGCATCAAGATAGCTGTCTGCAAGCTGAGACTGGTCATAGAGCATTTTTTCAAAATGCGGCACAAACCATTTTTTATCAACAGAATACCGATGAAAACCGCCGCCAAGATGATCGTACATCCCTCCTGCAGCCATCTTTTGCAGCATGTGAAGAGCCATATTTCTGGCCTTATCTTCACCGGTAGCATGGTAATAATTGAATAGAAACGTCAATACTGCCGGACGCGGAAACTTGGGTGCCTGGCTGAAACCACCGTCAGTCGGATCATTATCCCCTGCAAAGAGCCAGAAACACTGTTTGAGGATATCTGCCTTGATAGTGGCGCTGGATCCACTATTCTGCGTCTTCAAGGCGGCGACCAGTTTCTGGGCAGACTGCTGGATATCTCCTTTTCGCTGCTGCCATGCATCATGAATAGCCCTGAGCAGGTCGGAAAAACCAGGCCTGTTTTGCATAGAGGTCGGCGGGAAATATGTTCCGGCATAAAAAGGGCTGCCATCCGGCAGCAAAAAAACAGACATGGGCCAACCACCCGAACCGCTCATGGCATGAGTGGCAGCCATGTACATCTGATCGATATCGGGCCGTTCCTCACGATCCACCTTGATGCTCACATACCAATTGTTCAGCAAAGCGGCTACGTCAGGATCCTCAAATGACTCATGAGCCATTACATGGCACCAATGGCAGGTTGAATAACCGATTGAGAGAAAAATTGGTTTATTTTCTGCTTCTGCTTTTGCGAATGCTTCATCACCCCACGGCAACCAATCAACAGGGTTGAAAGCGTGTTGAAGCAGGTAAGGGCTTTTCTCCTCGATCAGCCGGTTCGGTTTTTCACCCATCGCTAACCTCCGTTGTACCTCCGTTTGAATGCGGTTTTCAGCACCATCGAAGGATGCCTCCATCGGGGGAACAAAAATTAAACTTGATATGAGAACAACATGTCTGAACCAGTTCATAAGAAATATTTCTCCAAATCTTTTCTGGGACAACTCAAAATGTGGTACCTGCTTGGAGAAAAGTCAAACGAAGGGTGGAAGGATTGTATGAAATTATCTCAACTTAGGTGTTAAATATATCCTTTCTTATATGGTTACGTGCGGGAAAACACAATCGAATGTCATCAAGCATCTTCATATCCAGCTGAGCGGTGATCGTTGACACCCCATCTGGTGCCTGAGCAGTTACGATTCCCCAGGGATTGATAACCATACTCCGACCATAACTCAGATGATTCGGTGGAGCCTCCCCCCACTGAGCTGCTGCTGCTACCCAACACAAATTTTCGACGGCACGTGCCCGCAGAAGCAGCTCCCAGTGGTCTTTGCCGGTTTGCAGTGTAAATGCAGCCGGCAGCAGCAAAACATCTGCTCCCAAATCGGCTAAGCGACGGAAAAGTTCTGGGAAGCGCAGATCATAGCAGGTTGCCATACCAAAGACAACGTCGCCGATTGTAAAGGCAACCACCTCTTTGCCGGCTTTTATCGTCTCAGATTCCAGATATTTTCTCCCGCCTGGAATTTCCACATCAAAAAGATGAATCTTTCTGTACTTGGCTATAATTTCTCCCTGGGGGTCAAATACCAGGCCGGTGTTGTATATATGGTCACCATCTTTTTCCAGAAAACTGCCGATGTGAATATAAACGCCCAATTGACGGGCCTGACTGCGCATCATTTCAAGGCCTGGCGATGAAGCGATGGCCTCTGCCTGATCTCGCTTACGATCATCAGGACCAATATAATCAAAATGTTCCGGCAACATGATGACATTCGCTCCTTTTTCAGCAAGTTCTGCAATCGATTGTTGCGCAGATGCCAGATTTTCGGCTTTATCATCCTGCGAATTCATCTGCGCCAGACCTATATTTATCTTCATGTGCCCTCTCCCAATATACTGCTGCGTTTTATGATCAATAAAACAGAGCCACTTGCAAAACGCTCTTTTCGTTCAACCTCTACGTTATGCTTAAAATTTTATCCTCGGGATATCAATTATATGTCTGCGGCAAATTTTTTCGCATGCCTTGACTTTGAACGAAAATCATCATTTTGCAAAAGGCTCAAACAGTAACGTCTCGTTGCTCATCTTCCTGACTCATCTTTATCTTCTCACGAGCCAGGCAACTGCTCAGAGGCAGTAAAATTGATCTTCCAAAACAAAAATTTAATGGTATAACACTTCTTCGTTTTTAGTCTGATCTACTCTTTATTACGGCAATTGTGGTTTGCCTCTACTAATTAGTTCCTGTCCGGAAACTATCTTTTCCGAACAGCAGCTTTTAGCTATCAGTTGTTTTTAAATAACATTATATTTCAGATAATTTAGCTAACTGCCAATCGCTAAAAGCTTATAGCTCCATCTGGAAAACCTGTCTTTCCAGATGGAAACTAATTAACTCATACCTATCGACAGTTAACATGCTTGGAACTATTGTCAACGCCGCGGCTATTATCGCAGGGAGCTTGCTCGGCCTCCTTTTTAGCAAAGGAATCTCTGATAATTACAGAGATATCATCATGAGCGGTGTCGGCTTGTCAGTCGTACTTATCGGCATCAAGAGTGCGCTGAACTCCGACAGCCTGATGATCGTCATTTTTTCTGTAATTATTGGTGCCTTAATTGGTGAATATCTGAACATTGAGAAAAGGCTTGAAGCATGTGGCAAATTTCTTGAAAGGCAAGTTTCCGCAAAATCGGGTGATACCAGTTCTTTCGCCCGCGGATTCGTCACAGCCAGTCTTGTCTTCTGTGTTGGCTCCATGGCAATTGTCGGCTCACTTGAAAGCGGTCTTACCGGAAATCATCAGACCCTTTTTGCAAAATCTATCCTTGATGGCGTGACATCCGTCATATTTGCTTCAGCCATGGGACTTGGTGTCATGTTTTCGAGTATCGCCGTATTTATCTACCAAGGGCTGATCACTTTGACTGCGGTTTTCATGAAAAACTTTCTGGTTCCGGAAACAATCTCCCAGATGACTTCTGTGGGCGGGCTGCTTATTCTCGCCATCGGTCTCAATTTATTAAAAATAACTTCGATCCGGATTGGCAACCTGCTGCCGGGTATTTTCCTGCCTCTGGTCTATTTTGGTCTGCGCCGGCTGCTGATGTAATCCCACCGACTTGCCTGCAGAAAAAGGCTACAACTGAGTGCGAACACGATCCCAACGCTTAATCTGCCAGGTTGTGCAACAATGGGCTATTTCATTACCGGAGATATCATCTACATTGGACTGCATTTTAACAAGAATAGAGTCCTCTGTCTGCAAAGGAGCAATGATATCATTGCTCAACGTTTCGGGCGAAAGTGAGCTTTCTGAAACAATGGATTCTTTAGCCTGGAAGAGATAGTCAATGTCGATTTTCGACATGATGAGACGATAACGCCTGGGATCAAGTTTGCTCAGCAACAAAAAACCAGCTGAAAACTCCGCCACTGTCGCAATCGCGCAGGCATGGATACCCTTTAGGTGATTTTGGTTGCTTCTCCGATTTTCTACACCAGTCCTGATAACATGATCACTGATCAGCAGTAATT
>JABDPQ010000401.1 GCA_013042695.1 Desulfobacterales bacterium
CTCGGTCTTGCTCACGCTGCGTAATGCTTTCAACAGACTCTTCATAAAGAAGCTGAGCCTCAGGGGCTGGCCGACGATATTCCGATAAACCAAGAACGGTAATAATATATGAAATGTCGTTTTTAGAGATATGCAGAACATCGCCAAGAGTCACAATGCGAGAAGGTTTGGCTCGAAAATTATTAACCTGTACTTTGTTGGCCTGTATTGCCCGGGTGGCTAGTGATCTGGTTTTATAGAACCGAGCTGCCCACAACCATTTATCGAGTCGAATTTTTTTTTCTTGGTCAATCATCTATGAACACATCGATTTTTATTTTGTAATACTGCAAAGTAAATTACACCGATTAAATAGTGATCGCATGCAAAAATGATAAATATAGTAGTATCGAATAAAAAATAGTAATACATGCGAGTAATACAGCCTGTTGTAGGGTCTCTACTTTGTTGGTAACTATTTTATTATATATAAATCCAGTTGCTTAAGTTAATAATTATCTAATAAAATATAATCATATGTCTATTCAGACAGCTGGCGTAAAAAACATCACCTTGCCAATCACGGTGAAGCAGAGAGACGGAGGCACCCAGGATACCGTTGCTTCAATAAGTCTCCAGGCACAAATGCCTGCGATCATGCAGGCAACCTGTATTGCTTCATTTACTGCAATCCTCAATAAATATATTCGTGAAATAAGTGTACCCATATTTCCGCAGCTTCTTACCGAGGTAAAGACATTTTTCAACGCACAAAGTGCCCGTATTGATATGAGCTTTCCCTACTATCTGGAAAAACAGGCTCCCGTATCTGGAACAAAAAGCCTTCTCGAATATTCCTGCATATTCAGTGGAAATATAGGCCGAGACGAAGGATTCCTTCTTACAGTCCAGGTTCCAGTTACGACATTATGCCCCTGTTCCAAAGAAATCAGTGTAGCCGGAGCTCATAATCAACGGGCAGAAGTGACATTAAGTGCCAGGTTCAAGAAAATGATCTGGGCGGAAGATCTTATCGACTTAATAGAACAATGTGCTTCTTGTGAACTTTTTGCTTTGCTCAAACGACCTGACGAAAAATACGTTACAGAAACGGCTTTCAATAATCCGATGTTTGTTGAAGATGTTGTCAGAAAGGTATCAGTTATGGCTTTAGATCATCCCCATATCACTTGGTTTTCTGCAAGTGTTGAAAGCTTTGAGTCGATACACAAGCATAGCGCCTATGCCTATGTAGATAGTGGAGATATTCTTGATAATACATCAGATGTTAGCTAATCAAAAACTATTTAGTTGTATCTGAAAGACGAGATAAAACCCTGTCAGATTTCATCATTTGTGATAAAGAGTACCCCTCGATAATCATAAAAGACAGAAACAGAAACAGACTGATACAGACAAAACTAAAAAGTAGTGGAAAAAGTAATCGAGATAACTCAGAACATTTCAACCTCAGTGTTTTAACACGATCTTCTGCAGTAAGATTTAGTAACATTGCGCCCTCCCCTCTAATTAGGTGCCGAAAAAAATCGACATTGCATAATATATTGCATATTTAATGCCAAGAGAGCAGCAGAGAGCAATAATTAATTTTATAAATAATATTGATATGTTATTTGTTTATTTCTGGAAGCTTATTGTGTCAACCCAAAACGATTTGCACTGTAAACCTACTTTACACCGTAAAGAAATCACTCATGTCGCTCAACTGAGAATACCTTAAGATGTTAATATTAAATGATTATTTTGCTTGTGATTTAGAAAGACCCCGTGTTGCGTCTTTATATGGAGACATTTTAAACTGCATCAAAATGTGAGGATGCTCTTCGCTGCATAATGACACTAATCGTTACCGAGTGACATCTAGCGCCACTCTTTATGGGCAAATCTGCTTGGTTAAGCTCTCTATGCCACCGAAGATAACCCTGACTGCTTGCTTCAAGGCTGGCCCGCGATTGTTAACGGGGCCAACTCGTTTGCATAGAATGCTTAATCTTTAAAAAGGGCGGGGGCAATATGATGTCTATTAAGAATTTTATAAAAATCTGTCCTGTTGCGTCCGGCTATGCGTGCCGCTTGAGCAACATTTCCGCTTGTCAATTGAAGCAGCCTTACCAAATAACGTTGTCCAAATTCAAACCGGGCCTGATCAAAAGTCACTATTTTGACGTTCTCTTCTTTGTTCAGAGCCGAAGTTATTAAGTTTACAGGAATAAGGTCCGTCGTCGAAAGCGCTGCAGCCTGCTCAACGACGTTCTGAAGTTGTCTGATGTTTCCTGGCCACGGCGCTTCAATCAGAATATCCATGGCTTCAGGAGAGAAACCTATGATTTTTCGCTCATTTTCTTCATTGAACATGGTTAGAAAATGTTCAACAAGAAGAGGAATATCTTCCCTTCTATCATGCAAAGGCGGGACCTCGAGTGAAACAACATTGAGCCTATAATACAAATCTTCACGAAACTGTTTATCCTCAACACGTTTCTCCAGGTCTTGATTAGTTGCTGACACTATTCTCACATCAACAGGAATTGACGCAGTATCTCCAACCGGCCGAACAATTCTTTCCTGAAGAACGCGGAGCAGTTTTACCTGCAGATGCAGCGGCATATCTCCTATTTCATCAAGAAACAACGTGCCGGTGTCAGCAGCACGAAATAATCCGTTGTAAGCCCTCTCGGCGCCGGAGAATGAGCCTTTCGCATGGCCAAAAAGCTCTGATTCGAGCAATGCTTCCGGGATAGCACTGCAATTAACTGGTATAAACGCATGAACACTACGATCGCTGGCATTATGAACTGCTTTTGCTAAAAGTTCCTTACCCGTCCCGCTTTGCCCTCTAATCAGGACACTGGAATTGCTTTTAGAGACAAGGCGTACCTTATCAAGGAGCTGCTCCATGATGGAGCTGCGTGAAATAATATCTTTACGCCACTCGGCTACATCAGGGTCACTGCTTGAAACCGAAGCAAATTTTAGTGCTCGTTCTATCTCCTTTAGAAATTGCCTGCCATCTATTGGTTTTGTAAGGAAAGCAAAAACTCCTTTTTGGGTCGCCTCAACCGCTTCCGGAATTGATCCGTGGGCTGTGATAATTAATACAGGTATGGAGGTATTGAGGTCTCGGATTGCCTCATACAGGCTCAAACCGTCCATTCTTCCCATGCGTAAATCTGTAATAACAAGCTGGGGTGAAGATGCGGAAAATGATGCCATTGCCTCTTCGCCACTTTGTGCCGTTATCACATTGTAACCGGCACTCTCTAAACGCAGGGTCCAGAGGCTCAGAAGATCTTCTTCGTCATCAACAAGCAGAATCGTTGGTTTATTCATAGAACTCATTTTTCTATTTTTTCGGGGTAAGCATAAGCTCTACTTCTTTCAATTTTTGTACCTGTTGATCGAGTGACTCAATCTTTTCCCGCTGAATCCTGATTTTTTGCATCAGCTCTTTTATCTCAGCTTCGTAATCCAGAGCAAGGAGCTCTCGCTCCTGCTGTTCTTTGCTGAGGTGCAGCAGACCATCGTCAATCTGCTCATAGAGGGCTAATCGTTGTTCCAGTATTTTTTTAAATCCTCTGGCTGGGTGGCTCTCCCGTTGTTGAACAGCGAGAACAAGTTGAAGAGTATTAATCGTCTTTTGCATATGCTCAACAGAAGCTTCGTCTGACAGGGAAAGACATACTACTTCGCTCCAATCAGCGGTTTCAGGCTGTTCTTCTACCACGGCGGTTGTTCGCCGGTAAAGATTTTCAAAGGCTTGATCTTCTGGGATGCGTGCTTCCGATAGACAATAGACAACACGTTCAAAAGGTGACATTTTATAAACAGTGATCGGATCAAGGCGAAGTTCATCAAAATATATTTTTCCTTGCTCTAGATGACAACCGCTCATTAAGGTCAAAATTATCACTAGAGCAGATAGTCTGACTGGCTTACGAATTTTCATAAGTTTTTGCTTGATTTTCAATTTCCACATTATTTATCGGCAAGGTGATACCAAATCGGGCACCAGGCTCTCCCGGGTTCAAAACCCTTATAGAACCGCCAAGATGGGTTACGTATTCATAAACAATTGCTAGACCAAGTCCGCTTCCTTTTACAACCGAATGAACATGAGTCTCTACCTGATAGAATGGTTTAAATATTTTTTCACTTTCTTCTTTGGGAATTCCAGGGCCTGAGTCGTAGATAATACAAGCCGCTTTCTTTTGATCACTGCTCAATCGACAGCCAATAGTTCCTCCAGGTGGACTGTACTTGGCAGCATTAGAAAACAAATTCTCAAATATCGCTTCAAGTTCCTTTTGATTACCACATATCAAGACATTCTGCAGTTTAATATCGAGGTTGATATTCCTTCCTATTATCTTTGTTGTCTGGGCCTGAGCTACCTTTTCGATAAGGCTCTTCAAGTTAATGAGCTTATTGCTTTCCTTTGACTCTTTTTTTAATTGAGCCATATTAAAATTAATTATGTTTTCAATTAAATCCTGAAGTAATACGCTATTATTAATCAAGATAGATGTAACTGCCTCCTGCTTATGACTCAGCTCGCCAACAAGACCTTCATTGAGCAAAGCAGCTCCTTCTCTGATCGATGATAGTGGTGTTTTTAATTCGTGAGAAATGTGGGCAAGAAATTTTGCTTTTTCCTGTTCAAGCGCTTCCAATCTTACCCGCAACCAATCGAGTTTTTCTCCTAATACTTCGATATCAAGCGGCCCAGACACAAGCACGGGCGTTTTGAAATCACCATTACCAAGCCTCTCTACACTTTTATTTAACTGCCTCACAGGCCACGACAGCAAAAATGTCATGACAATAATCATAAAAACCGTAGCCAGGATGAAAGTTCCCGTTTGGGAGACCAGTGTGCGTTGAGCCTCTTCTGTCGTCGTCTTTAGTCCGGTTATCTCCCTTTCCATCATCTCCTGAATGCCAGCCCTGATATCCTGCACCTGATTTTGTTGTTCTTCAAAGGAGTCTATTGCCTTGGTTATTTCAGTTTGAGGGTCACCTTTTATTGTACCGTCACGTGCTGATATTATAGTTGTTCTTTGAACATTTCTTGCCTGTCTCATCTCATCAATAGTGGAATGGACATTAGTCCGCAGCGGCAGCCTGAGGAGTTGAAAGAGCAAGGTGTCAATTTGAGCGTGATAATCTTCAGTCTGTTTAAGGTATTCTTTTTCTGTCGTAATCGAATAAAGCCGCAATGTTCTTTCTTCATTTCTCAGATGTTCAGCTAAAAGCTCACTCTCCCTGGTTCCGCTTACTGCATGATCTACGACCTCAAGGCCAGTATCAGACAATTGATCTATAAACTTGAGTGTTGTCCAAAGACCGACCCCTAAGGGCAAGGACACCATGATAAAACCAAGAACAAGCAGGTTAAGAAAAGTCCGAGGACGAAAAATTTTCATTTTAAAATAATCGTCAGGAAGTGTTCAGATATGCGTTCTAAAACGAGTTATCATTTAAATAGTAACCTTGTCACTGTGACATAAAATCATGATTGACTCTGCAGCAACTCACTAAGAACTCCAGAAAGACGCTTAATGGCTATTATGCTATGATGCGCATTAACACATTAAAAATTCAATCTAAAAGTAAATGTTCTTCTGGTAGTGCTATAAAAAGATTCTCCAGGGCCAAACACGACTTTTTTAGCCACCTCATGTTAAAATAAAGACGTTGAATTTACTTCATCCGACAGCTTAACTCATAAAAACATGCCTCATCAGGTCTGGTACTTGCAGTTAGTGAGGGGAAAATTGATTGATGGAATCTAACATAGCTTGACATTGTCGGCTATAAACGTTGCAAATATTTTTTATATGTTCACCGAGATCATAATCCAGCAATTACCTTTGAAAAATAACCTGGGTAGAGGACCGAGGAACATCTCTCATTTTATTCAAGAACAATCCACTTAACTATATAGCCTCATCGATCTTTTCTTTCTTATTTTTCTTAACCACTTGCAGAACACCCTTTTCGTTCAACCTCTGCGTAATGCTTAAATTTCTATCCTCGGAATATCAATTATATGCCTATGGTAAAACTTTTGAATGCCTGACTTTGAACGAAAATCATCATTTTGCAAAAGGCTCCTCTATATACGCACATCACACGTCTAATCGAGATTCTAGAATCATTCAAGATATGTTTCTTGTGTTTCCGCTGTAAGGTTTTTTTATGGTTTTTATGGTTGTTCTGGTGGAATGCGCCTTTTTTTTTCAGCAGCAGCCTTGAGAAGACGGAACAATTCTCGATAGTGTGTCTTGTTTCTATTTCGAGCATATTGATGAGCTGATCTTCTTATTTCATGTTCATCAATTACGGGCAGCGTATTCATGGTTTGTCGAATGACCTCACTGTGCCAATCAATTTCCATTTGCCGACTGCCTTTAAGACAGTTCTCATATTCTTGCAAAGCATCATCAATTATGGCATCCCTCAGTTTTTCAGTTGTGCGATGAAATCGATTTTCCTCTAACTTGGATCCTCTGATCTGCTGCAAGAATGACAAAATCCCATCGACCGGTTCTTCCTGGAGTATTTTGGCCACATACTTAATCTGTCGTTTTCTGGCTCCACCCTTGGTTTTTCGAACAGCTTCAATCTCATGCTTTAATCTATCACTGCCTGGTAGCTTTATGAGCTCAGAATCTCCTAGCACACTCAGCTCTTTGGCAGCAGCTTCGATCAATTTAAATCTCCGTTTTTGCTCAGATCGACTTACTTTTTCCATGGTCTGACAGATGGAGTCAAGGTCATTTTGAGTAGATCGTTATTCCACTAACACAACGAGTGGCGGCTCATAATCTTGAGGAGGCAGAAATCCTAAGAGGACACATACAGTCGCAGCAACATTTGCAAGTCCTTTTTTTTCAATATTTTTCAGCCTGAAGTTATTTTTGTTATTGTAATCTTTAACAATACATGGAACAGGATTTTTAGTGTGCGCAACCATTGGTGTGCGTACTCCATTCTTTTCCGTCCACATACAATCCGCATTGCCATGATCGGCTGTAATTAATGCGATACCACCTTTTTTCTTTATTGCGCTGAGTAATCTGCCTAGACAAAGATCAACTGACTCGACAGCGATCCTCACGGCCTCAACTACTCCGGTATGCCCAACCATATCACCATTTGGATAATTAATTCTGATGAATTTATACCCCCCTGCGTCTATTGCTTCAATTGCTCTATCTGTTATTTCTGCTGCCTGCATCCAGGGCCGTTGATCAAACTGGACACGGTCAGACTCAATTTCAGCATACTTTTCAAATTTTTCATTGATATAGCCAGATTTGTTACCATTCCAAAAATAAGTTACATGGCCGAACTTCTGCGTTTCCGACACAGCGAATGAAGAAATATTTGTGGCACATAAATACTCTCCTAATGTGTTATGTATCGAAGGGGGTTCTACCAGATAATTTTTTGGAACAAGCGCATCCCCATCGTACTGCATCATTCCGGCATAAAACACATCCACTTCTATTTGACGGTCAAACTGAGTAAAATCTTTATCTTCAAAGGCCTGTGAAATTTCTATGGAGCGGTCCCCTCGGAAATTAAAAAAGACAACGGCATCCCCATCAATGATGTTGCCGACAGGTACACCAGCATCGGCTATAACAAAAGAGTCCATATATTGATCTGTCATAGCAGAATTCTCGTCATAATAGGTTTGGATCGCCTCCGTTGCTGAAGCAAACATTCTACCTTGTCCCAAGACATGCGCTTTCCATCCCCGCTCGACGATCGACCAGTCGGCTTGATAGCGATCCATTGTTGTGTTCATTCGCCCCCCCCCGGATGCTATCCTATAATCATACCCTGATATACAAAGCTCTTTACACTTTTCCTCCAGAGGTACAAAGTAGGTGAGCGCACTTTTCGGGCTAACGTCACGTCCATCAAGAAGACCGTGAATTCGAAGTTTTTTAATCTTGCTGTCAACGCTCTGCTTGAGGATTGCATATAGGTGGTCAATATGGGAGTGCACATTTCCATCAGAAACGAGTCCTATCACATGCAAGGTTGCACCGCCTGCACATCTCTTTTCAATTTCCCTCCAGGAACTGCTGGAAAATATTTTTCCTGATTTAATTGCCTCAGATACGAGCTTTGCCCCCTGAGAAAAAATCCTGCCAGCTCCCAACGCATTATGGCCCACTTCAGAGTTTCCCATATCATCCTCCGACGGCAGTCCAACCGCTGAACCATGAGCCTTGAGAGTTGTTGCGAGAGGCGCACGCAAAAGATCATCCAATACAGGCGTGTGAGCCATGAAGACGCCATCGCTTTCGTCTCGTTTACCCAACCCAATGCCATCGAGCACCACGGTAACAATTGGGCCGCTAAAAGCGGAATATCCATCGAGTGGCAAAAGGGTTTGATTCTGCATTGCTTCCTCGCTCGTTTTCTATTGTTTATTGGGTAACTGCAAACATTACCTTTGCCTTTAACTAATGATTATTTTAGTATAACAATTTCGGCAAAATATGATCATAAAACTTTATAGCATTATATAAAACAAGCAACCAGGCAATAGAAACGGAGACAATATCGATATCACCAGTGAAATTCCTCTCAGGCTTATCTTAGGTACAGCAACAAAGCTCATTTTGGTTTTGTTACCATATTCCTTCTTCATTATGTGAATAGATGCTGGGTGTTGTGAAAAAAAATTATCTGTACAAATAATCAATGATTAAACCAGAACCATTACGAGACATGCTCGGTCGGGAAGGACTGACACCGGTTTCAGAAGCACAAGCAATTTTGTTCGAGCAATTGAATTCTATTCGATTAGCAACAGAGACGGTGCCGCTGGCTGAGGGCCTTGATCGCATTACTTCGGAGGAGATTACTGCTCCGGAAAACTTGCCCCCATGTGATAGATCAACTATGGATGGCTTTGCCGTCGTTGCAGCTGATACTTTTGGCGCCAGTCAATCATTGCCTGCTTATCTTAACGTAACAGGTGAAGTTTTCATGGGTGATAAACCCGAAGGCATGGTTTCTCGAGGAAATTGTTTCAAAATTCCAACCGGTGGAATCATACCAGACGGCGCAGATGCAGTCGTCATGTTTGAGCATACGGTACCGATAGACGAAAAGATGATCGAACTTGTCAAAGGTGTCGGCAGTGGCAGCAACATCATTCGTCAAGGGGATGATATTTGCCAAGGTAGTCTGGCATTGTCCGCAGGGAGACTTCTTCGACCGCAAGATCTCGGCCTGCTTGCCGGGCTTGGAATTTCATCCATTGTCGTATACAGAAAAATCTCTGTCGGCATTATATCAACCGGAGACGAGATCGTTGATTATACCAAACTTCCCGCTCCAGGTGAAATACGTAACATCAATACCCTTACCATAGCTGGTCAGGCGAAGAGATGCGGTGCCGAGGTAATTGATTACGGCATAGTCTCAGATTCAGAAGACCATTTTTTTTCAACTGTGGCCAAGGCAGTTATTGAAACTGATCTGGTAATTTTTTCCGGGGGCAGTTCGGTTGGAATGCGTGATTTAGGTGAAGACGCAATTAAGCGGCTTAAGCCACCAGGTGTGCTCGTTCATGGTGTCGCTCTTAAACCAGGTAAGCCTGTAATCATAGGTCTCAGTGATAATACACCAATTTTTGGCTTACCTGGCCACCCGGTATCAGCCCTGAACTGTTTTGATTTCTTTGTTAAACCAGCCATACAGGCTATATCCGGATTAGAGCAAAATAAGCCTATGCCCAACGCCACGGTTTCAGCAAGGCTGATGCGCAACATTAATTCTGCTGCCGGTAGATTAGACATAATACGCGTTCAGCTCGAATATGATGGCCAAGGTTATCAGGCGGAGCCAATACTTGGAAAATCTGGGGCAATTTCTACGCTTTCTCGTGCTCACGGATATTTCCTCATAGCAGAAGACAGCCAGGGGCTTGAAAGTGGCAGCCTGGTAGAGGTTCATTTATATCAATGAAAAAAGATTCCATCTATGTAAAAAACCAACCGCTATCTGAGGCAAAGCGTGTCTGGAAAGAAGCACTTGATAGGTCCGGTTTTTATGATAATAGGCCATCAGAAGTTATAAACGTTGACGATGCACGCGGTCGAATTGCTGCTACTCCTGTTTATGCTCAGCATTCATCTCCAACCTATAATGCTTCTGCGATGGACGGTATTGCCGTAAACTTTTTAAACATCGCTTCTGCAAGTGAAGCTCAGCCGGTCCACTTGAGTAGAGATCATTTCTTGCCTGTGAATACCGGGAATGCTGTACCTGAAGAATTCAATGCCGTTGTTATGATCGAGGATGTTCATTATATCGATGACGGTTCCGTTGAGCTTATTCACCCTGCTACTCCATGGCAGCACATTCGTACTGTAGGAGAGGATATTGTTGCAACCGAATTAATTATTCCGGAAAACCATTGCATCAGGCCAATAGACCAAGGTGCGATGCTTGCTTCAGGAGTAACTTGTGTTGATGTTTTAATTCCTCCACGCATTGTCGTCATGCCGACAGGAAGTGAATTAATTGAACCTGGAAAAACAGTAAGACCTGGACAGATTATCGAATTTAACACGAGAATTTTGACAGGCTACCTTAACCAGTGGGGTGCTGATGCCCATGCTCACAAACCTGTTCTTGATGACCCCGATGAATTGCGCCAGGCAATACTTGCGGCAGTTGAGGAATATGACATTGTGATTACCAATGCTGGTGCTTCTGCAGGGACCAAAGACTTCTCCAATGAAGTATTACAATCTATCGGAACCGTTGTCGTCCACGGTATTGCCACCAAACCTGGCAAACCTGTCTTGCTTGCCTTAGTTGGCGACACGCCAATTGTCGGACTCCCCGGATATCCCGTGTCTGCAATGCTTACCATGCGCCTTTTTGCGCGTGAATTAATTTCTGGTTTTTTGGGTATAGAGCTTCCTGATGAAACAAAGATTGAAGCTATCATGTCCCGGCCAATGCACTCATCGATGGGTGTTGATCAATTTGTTCGCGTAACACTGGGTCAGGTCGGAGACAAACTTATCGCTACTCCTTCAGGAAAAGGTGCTGGTTCGGTTATGTCGATGGTGCGAGCTGATGGACTGCTAACCATACCTGTACGTGCTGAGGGTGTTGGTGCCGGCGAATTGGTAAGTATTGAACTCCTGCGTAGTAAAGCTGAGATTGAATCTACCCTGGTGACAATCGGAAGTCATGATAATGTCCTCGATCTGCTCGCCAACTTTTTACATCGATTGCGGCCACCAATCAGGCTTTCATCAGCTCATGTGGGATCAATGGGCGGTATTATGGCAATAAAGCGTAAGGAGGCCCATATCGCCGGAGCCCATCTGCTTGATGAGAATACTGCCGAATATAACGTCAGTTTCATCAAACGTTTTCTTACTGAGATGCCGCTGAAACTGATAAACCTATGCTATCGAGAACAAGGTTTTATGGTTCAGCCCGGAAATCCTCGAAAGATCACTGGATTTCATGATATTGCTCAGCATGGTTACTCATTTATCAATCGCCAAAAAGGTGCGGGGACACGCCTTTTAACTGACAAGATACTACGCGAGAATAATATTGACCCGGATCATATTCACGGATATCACCATGAAGAATATACTCATATGAATATTGCTGCAGCCGTCGCCAGCGGCACTGTGGATTGTGGCATGGGGATACGAGCTGCTGCTCTTGCATTAGAGCTGGATTTTGTGCCTATTGCCGAGGAACGATACGATTTGATTGTACCACGGGATTATCTTGCCGACTCGCGGGTTACAGCTGCTCTTGATATTATATTGTCGAATAAAGACTTTAGGCAAAAAGTTATCTCACTGGGAGGCTATAATCTACGCGACAGCGGTTCAGTCTTGTATAGCCAATAGTGATGGGCAAGAAAAATTTGAGAGGGGTTCTCATACTCGATACAGCAAAATGGGAATAACCGTCCAACTTTTTACATATTTTCGTGACAATCGTTTTTCTTCACAAAAAATGTATTTTCCTGAGGGGATCATGGTCGTTGATGTTATCAACACGCTTGGTATTGACCATGATGAAATAGGTGTTATTTTGGTCAATGCCAAGCATTGTCAGATAGAGACTCTACTCTCAGATGAGGACACCCTTTCGCTCTTTCCTTTAATCAGTGGTGGCTAATTACCTTTTTCCAAACTGATAACCTTGATTGCTGTTTGGCCCCACCGAACTCCTTGCCGTTTCCTACTTCTATACTGTTATCCCAGATTCTATTTTCTTCTCTTTGACAATTTAGACAAAAAGATTTCTTATTGAAATACGATTTGTTACACTACGTTTAAATTCCTTCAATACGATTTCCATAACAGCTTCTGAGGGGGTATAGAAGTATGGATATCATGCAAAAAACTGTTGATCAAATACGTCTGCATCAAAAAAATGATGAAAGTTTCATCAAGGAAATATCATTGCTTGCCGAACAAAAAGGAGATGCTGTTTACCAGGCTTCCATGCAGGTTTTGACAAGCCTTGATCTCTCTGAAAAAACAGCTAAGCTCTATTGGCAAGAAGCACTCGAGCATCGAGACCAGCTAAGCCAGACGACAGGAAGGAAGATTGAACTGATCACTGCTGTGAGTGATTATTTGTCATATGTTATTGATCGAAGCTATACACCTCGTTTGATAGATACTGCTCTTTATAAAGATGTATTACATGACAGCGTCATTGATAAACTGACGGCTCTTAACAATAGAGCCTATTTTGATCAGACATTTGAACAGCAGCTTTCTCTTGCAAAAAGATATAACACCGACCTCTCTCTGCTCTTTATTGATATTGATAATTTTAAGGAAATAAATGACCACTTTGGCCATCAAGCAGGCGATGCCGCTCTAAGACGAGTTGCTGAAATTGTGACAGAGAATAAACGTGACAGCGATATTGCAGCACGTTTTGGCGGGGAGGAATTTACTCTATTAATGCCTCATACCGGCAGCATTAATGGCTTGATTCTTGGAGAAAGAATCAGAGAAGCCGTTGCCGAATCGACATTCATTGCGAGCGATGATACATTTTCAATGACAATTAGTGGAGGACTTGCTTCCTATCCTTTGCACGGAAAGAGCACTGCTGAAATAATTGCCATTGCAGACCAAGCTGTTTATCAAGCTAAAGGAGCCGGCAAAAACCTCATATCTGTCTTTAAAAAAGACAAGCGGCGCTATCTGCGAGTCAAATTCAGCCATCCCGTTATCGTCAAAGAACTTGAAATTGAAGCCACCTCAACCCATACAGGTATTGGCCAGAATATATGCATTGGCGGTGTGTTATTCAAAAGTTCTGAAGCACTCACCATTGGCTCCAAAATTCAAATACACACCAAGATTAAAAAAGACGCACCTCTGTTACTCATTGGGACTGTTGTCCGAGTTGAAGCCTTCGGACCTAATGAATATGATATCGGTGTGGCAATCTCGTTCAAAGAAATGGAAAAAATAGCCAGAGACGAAATTGCCGGTCTGCTCCGGGCTGAAAACTAATCACGGCCTATTTGTAGACAATCTCGTCTAACCGCAGCCTTATCACATGAATGATGCAATGAAAGCCAAAATCCTCCAAATAAATGTTATTGGAAGAGTGCAAGGTGTTTTTTTTCGAGAGTACACCAGACGTACCGCTCAAAAGCTGGGAATTACTGGATGGGTAAAAAACTGTCCTGACGGGAGTGTTGAACTCATGGCATCAGGAACTAATGAACAACTCGACGCATTAATTACCTGGCTTTACCATGGTTCTCCAAACGCTGAGGTACAAAAAGTGTTTTCAAAAGTGATCTCACCAGAGCAGACATTTCATTCTTTTGAAATCACCTTCTAAATTTTTCGCGGTGAGTCGTAACCTATTTCCTCTCTGACAGAATGCTCTTTATTAATCGACTTAATGCCTGGTTACCTGATCTCACCTCTGAGATATCTGATAATGTAGAGATTCAGGTACTTCATGATGTCTCTTTAGATATCAAAAGTGGTCAAACGGTGGCGCTCGTCGGTGAGTCTGGGTCTGGTAAATCATTAACTGCCCTGACAATTCTGAGATTATTAGAAGAGAATACACCAATCCGTGTAAGCGGTTCTATTCTGTTTGGCGAACAGGAACTGCTCGCTCTTCCTCTCAGTCAAATGCGAACGATTCGTGGCAATCATATTTCCATGATTTTCCAAGAGCCGATGACTTCGCTTAACCCCGTCTATTCGATAGGCAACCAACTTATCGAACCGCTTTTAAAACACCAGGGATTAACGGGAGACCAAGCAAAAAAAGAGGCTATTAAACTCCTCAGGCGAACCGGTATCCCAGAACCTGAAGCTCGTCTTAATGTCTTCCCACACCAGTTGTCAGGCGGCCAGAGGCAGCGCATTATGATTGCCATGGCACTTGCCTGCAGACCTGCTCTTTTAATTGCAGATGAGCCAACTACCGCGCTCGATGTCACCATTCAAGCACAGATTCTCACCTTGATCAAGGGAATCCAAGAAGAATTCAATATGGGTATTTTGCTCATAACTCACGACCTGGCTATGGTCAAAAAAATTGCTGACATCATCTATATAATGAAGAATGGCTCTATTGTTGAAACAGGTTCACCCGAAAAAATATTTCTGCATCCAGAACACTCCTATACCAAACATTTAATGGAGTCCATTCCTCAAGCTCTTGTTAGGAGAACAAATGATACGGAGATGCTTCTCAAAGCAGAAAATCTCAGTTGTCATTTTACACTGCGACGTGGTTGGAAGAGACTATTTAAACGCGATATTAAGATCATCAAAGCAATTGACAATATAAGCTTTTCTATCAAAAGAGGGTCGACCTGCGGTATCGTCGGTGAATCAGGCTCGGGTAAAACCACCATAGGTATGGCGCTGCTCAAGTTGATTAAGAGTAATGGACAAATATTTTTTAACAATCAGAATTTGGCAGATGTCAAGGGTGGCAATCTTCGCACCTTAAGAAAAAAAATACAGATAGTATTCCAAGACCCCTACTCCTCGTTGTCGCCGCGCTTGTCAGTTCTGGAAATCATTGAAGAAGGATTGCGAGTTCATCAGAAGCAAATGAGCAAAGATAATCGTAGAGAACGAGTCTTGGATACACTCTCTGAGGTGGGTCTCGATGCTGATGTCATTTCTCGCTACCCTCATGAATTCTCAGGTGGTCAGAGGCAGCGAATAGCAATAGCCCGTGCCATAATATTACGTCCGGAACTGATCATTCTCGATGAACCGACATCCGCACTCGACATGACCATTCAAGCGCAGATTATTACCCTTCTTAAGTCACTGCAACACACCTACAATCTTACCTACCTGTTTATATCTCATGATCTAAAAGTTATCAGGGCTCTGTCAGATACTATTTTGGTAATGAAAGAGGGTAAAATTGTCGAAGCAGGCACCACCACTTCTGTTTTTGAGTCTCCTCAGCAACCATACACCAAGAATCTGCTGCAAGCGTCACTGAGCAGCTCTTTTTCATAGCATTGGTCTCAGAACCGATTTTTCAACGAGGCAACAATTTACGATTTATCGAGGAATAGATAGAAGTGCGATGAATATAAATGAATAAAGAGCCAGTGCATACATTTGAGAAACACCAAGTGTGAAGAGGCGGGTATTGAATAGGTGTCGTGCTCTTCCGAGGACAGTGCCAAGAATCGGCACTATTGGAAAAAGATAACGTCCTTGTGCCTGGAAGTCCTTGGTCCATGAATGATGCAGCGATACTGCGATCAAGGCTATGGACAATATGGCAGCGAGTATTCCAATGGCACTGTTTTCCAGTCCTCCTCTGAGAAACAAAACCAAGTAAATATAGAACAACAGAAAAATTGCGGCCCATTTAACTAGATTATAAAAAGTCTTTGGTGCAGCTATCGTAAAGTAGCCATAAACACCAAATCCAGTGACAAAATTTTTCTGAAACCATTTGTCCCGCTTGATTAACTCATCAAGTGTCGTTCCTCGATCCTTTAGCTTAAGAGAAACATGCTTTTTATGTAATTCAGTACTCTGCTTGTACCATGGGTGTGCAATTTTTTCCTGCATCGCATGAAGCTTTTGGCTTCGATCAAAACCGTTCACATAATAATCAGCCCCAATTCTCATGCCAGCAAAAGCGAGGGCCAAGAGGGTAACAAGCACAATCCTTTTGCAGACAATAATCTTTGCGCCGCGATCAGAGGTTTTAAAAATCTGCAACAGGATGAGAAAATAGAAAAATACAATGAAGGGATAGTAGTTTTTCTTGAGTAGAAATAACAACGCAAGCAGAAGACTGATCAAAAGTATTGGCAGGATAAGAGATCTTTCATTCTCAGTTTTGAGTAGTCTGTTCAAATAACTTTTGGTTCTGACTAGCTCACATCCGGCAAGAAAACATATAAATAACGCAAACGCATCTGAGCCACAATAACTAAAGATATACCAAATTTGCGGTGAAAGAAGAAACGGTACCGCAACAACACGAGCGGGAACTGATCGTATGGTGATCAAAACAATAAGAGCAAATAAAATGGAATTAAACATTCGTAGTGAAAATAATTGATTAATTTTAAATGTATTAAAAAGTTTCGAAACTTTACCCGCTAGAAGATAATAAATCTCGCCGTTGTTTAAACGTGATATGCCATACACACTGTAGGTGTGTTCGATATCACTGTCATCGATAACAGGCGGCAGCCACCTGTCATGGTAGTAAGCTGTCGCATCAAGATGCACGTATTCGTCAGGATGCACATTGCGTTTACTCACTGCTGCCATTGTAACGACCAGGGCAAGAGCCATTGCCAACATGGCGGGTATGTAAAGATAGTTGACTTGCAATGGCTGGCAAGCGAATAGAAAGAGAATACTTATGAGACAAATCAGTCCATATGTTAATGCCTCGGCAAACCAATTAATACGTTCTCTTTCTAGTGTAAGATCATAACTGAAGTTGGGGTCATTACCGGATGACACTACTCGCAGCCGGTCTGATTCAGCATCATAATCCAAAATATCAAAAAGTGGTTTTACTCTGCTAAAATCAATAGAAAATTGTCTAAATCCTTTTTGCGAAAGAGTTAATTTTGATATCGATGCTTCACCCTCGTACTGGTGCGGGTCAATGCGAATTTTGGCTATCTTGTCTAAATCGGATAAAAAAAACGTATAGTGCGTTTGATTTGGATATACCTTCAACAAAGAGCGATTTTTCTCAGAAAAACGTTCATTATCTGCTGCCCAGTATAATTTGAAAAAGGTGGTTTTGCTTACCTGAAGGTCTACTTCAACATAGGCTCGGTTAAAAAAGAAGTAGTAGTAGTAACCGCATAGTACTAAGCAGAGAAATGCTGTAAATAAAAGCTTATAATCATTTCTATTATGTTCATTCTCCACAATTCTATCTCTCTTTCTTTAATAACCCATATAATCGGTGAAGCCGATCTTCGTTTCTAATCAGTAGGGAAAACAAAAATCCACCGAAATAGTGAAGCACCAGCAATACCACTGCCGGGCGAAAACCGACACCTTGCCTGAAATTGCCTAGAGGTATCAATTTGTTGAGAATATTAATTCTGACAACCCGAAAAAAACTATTTCCGGCTAGGTCATAACGTGAGTTTCCAAGTGGTTTCATGTCAATTTTTTATAACAGATCTCACATGTCTCCAGAAATATCTTATGCGCACCAGAGGATTAAAACGTAAATTAAACTGCCCACAATCCCATAACTGTTTAATCGCTTTATTATTTTTATTTGTTGGCATATGCGTTCCATGAAAATCATCTAGATGATGTTTATGACGGATATTGGCAATTTCAGCACTTTTAGGAAAAGCGAGTTTGGCCAGAGTAACATAATTCAGCCAGGGACGATAATCATCAAAACAATACCCCAGAAGAGCTGATGCAGCCCCGAATCGCTCGGCGGAATCAATAATACCCTGCTGCAGTTGTGCAAAATAGTCATCCTGCATTTTCTCGGCTCTGCCAACAGCATCAGTAGTTTCCCTAAACTTCAGCTTGTAGCCATTATCAGCCAATTCATAGCCGTCAAGAGTTGGATACGGTGCCCGGCACGCTTCTTCAAAAACATCTCGAGCATAGAGGATACAACTTGCAGAAAGGTCAAACCGATTACGATCATAGATAACCCCCTGAATATCATTTTTAAGGTCATCGGAAAAGCGAATACCACGGGTGGCGCCAAATAAAAAACCATGTAATCTCGGACAATCCTTTCGATGCTTGACACTATTGTATAAAAAGCGTTGAATTGTTCCAAGCCAGCCGATGTCAACGATAGCAACCTGATCATGTGCGAAAAAAGCAACGTCTTCCAAGTAGCGGGATAAGGCCTCGTTTGCCGGCAAGGTCTGCCTTTTGACTTCTTCCTGGAATGATTCATCTTCGAGAAGCTCAAGCAGACGTATACTGTACTTCTGCTCGTAGCCTTCATGCAGCGGAGAAAGACAAGAGTCTTGAGTGAGGTTATATCGCGAGAGATGAGGGTGTAAGTTTTCCAGATCAAGCTTAAATATCCTGGCAATATCTCTGAAATCACGATTGCCAGCAGGTAGAAAAGCTATGCTTACGCTCATCTGTGTCAGACCGTCTACCGCACAGCTTGCCCCAGCAAGAGCCATTCGACTGACATAGAGATATTCAATCTCCGGCAGATTACCATCAGGGTAAAGCAGTGGCGTGCATTTTTCCCAGACTTTCTTGAAGGTATAGCCTTCTCTTGAAAGGAAAAATATTTTGGATAATCCCAGGCGCCTGCACTCATCAGCTATATGTTGAACAAACGCACCTACCATTGGGCCAATGAAATTATACCCTTCGACATAGAGATCGGGTTGTTCAACATTTTCACTTTCGTGAGGGAGCATTAGCTGCTGGAGAGCCCTGCCTCGGTAAAAAGGTCTGCCCTTGCCGTAATTATAATATCTTTTAATGATCGATTTTCGATGCTTTTCACGAGCATCACGCAAGACAAGGGCCTGAAGACCGAATTCTGAGGCTCTTAAACCGTCTGAAATTGGGTTATCACCAATATGCAGCCACGAAGATTTATCGAGCGCGAATCTCTTTTCAATCAAAGGAAATGCTTTACCTGAAGCTTTAGCAAGGAACGTGTCAGCAGAAGAAATGACCTCGTCAACGAATGAGAGCAGGCCGGCCTTGTCAACCAGGATCTTCAGATGATCAGATGGCAAATACACGTCTGAAATGATAAATATCTGCTTTCCACGTTGATGAAGCTCTGCAAGCCATTCTGCCAATTGCCTGCGCGGAACCAGCATACTGCTCTCCATCTTTAGTTCATAGCTTGTGACAACATCCAATAAATTGTCACGATAGCGCTCCTGGAATAACTCCTGGAGGAGGCTTTTCATAAATACAGGATAAGAGGCCTCAAGGTCATCAAAGGTCTCGCCTGTTTCCTGGCGCTGCACCTGTTCTATCTGGTCACGCAGTTTTTGTATTGTTTGCCAGGATTTTTTGATTCCGTTAGTTTGTGCAAGTGAGGCAATGTACTGGGCAACCGGCAGTTTAACAAGATCAGGATCATGAATTCGACGAATCAGCAGGGTATCAAACAAATCAAAGCTGACGGTTTGGCTGCTGTCGGCCAAGTGCTTTGCCTCGTTAATAAGTCGATCAAGCGAATAATATGTTTTCCAGCTCATATCCTGTGGACGGCAGTTGCAACACTCATGAAAACTTCTTTTTCAGCCAAATTCTTACGGCCTTATTAAACTCATTGAAAGCTGGTCGCACACCTTGCGAAATCGGTGGGTAACGTGTAGTTCTGACCTCGTGTAGTTCTCTTTCAAGCTCTACCAGCCGCTCACTTCCTGCCTTGACATATTGGTGGTACTTCTCAGGGACAGCTGCAAGCATATATTTTGCTATCAATTCTCTATCCTGCTCCCTGCCAGCAATTGCTGCCTCTCCGAGAGTGTTCCCACCATGTATACGATAATAAACAAGTTTTCTATCATCAACATAAGCAATTTGTTGAGGAAATAAGCGAATCATTCGAAATATGAAATCATAATCGTGCAGGTAGCGCAGGGAGCAGAAAGTGCCAACGTCTCTGGCAGCTTCCGCTGTCATAAATAAGTTGGATGTCGTAACCATGAAATTACCTTTCAAGAAGGCTGTATATAAGTCGTTACATGAATAGTAAAAATCTCTATTTTTTTTATGCCAGATATTCCAGCCAAAATCTGAGTCATCAAAGGTTATATTCTCATCATCTATGGGTATAACATCACTAAAGGCACAAACAGCATTGTTTTTTTTGCAAACGTCGAGCAGTGTCTCGAGTCTGTCCAGGGTATACAAATCATCAGAATTTAAAATTGCGATATATGATCCTTTGGTCAGGCTTATTCCACGGTTAATGGCATTGTACGCATCCTGATTTTCCTGATGATAATACTGTAATCGTGCATCGCTATACCCCTTTACCACCTCACCAGTATTGTCAGTTGAGCCGTCATCGACGACAACCAACTCCAGATCAGAACATGTTTGATTGAGAACACTATCTATCGCAAGACCCACAAAGCGCTCATGGTTATACGCTGGTATCACTACTGAAACAAGAGGTTTGGCCATGATGCTACCTTTTTATCTTCGTCAGGATGTATGAACCCGCCGGCTTATAAATTAACCATCAATATCATTAGCTATTACAAGGAAACGGTGGTCTAACTAATTGAGAATTACCTTCACGTCAACTCTTTCTTCATTCTCATTTTCCTAAAATCCATTGACGAAAAGCACCTCGATCTATATCATTTTCGTCTAAAATTCCACGGTTATAGTATGGAGCAAAAGCGTCCAGTTGCTGTTTCCACTTTTTTTGGAAACGTTTCTTTTCCGCTTTTAGCTCTTTGCCGTCTACGATTGGAAAAGTATTATTACACCCTCGTGCAGTTGCTTGCGCATAGGGTGTGTATAAAATTTCTTTACCTTGCTCGACTGCTCGCATTGAAAAATCCGCCATGGCTAAAATATGAGGAAACAGATTAAAATCAAAGCCGCCAAGCTGGTTAAACAATGATCTACTCAATAAACAGAAATCCCAATTGCTATAGTGTATCAATTGCGTGCAATGAAAACCATTGGCGTGGATAGAACTCAATGCCAGAAAATTGGCAAAGTATTGGCAATCTCTATTCGCAAGATCTGGTACCGTATATGATGCTCCATCTGTGTTGCTGTAATGAAAATTTCCACAGACAATACCAATCTGGGAATTCTGTAGTAAGGGTGCAAGGAGTTCTGTAAGCCAGAGACTATCAACATCAATAATATTTGATCCAATAAAAGCGATATAATCTGTTTCGGTCTCAAGCACAGCGTTATGCAGCAAATTCGCTTTGTCCCTATGCTGATCTGCAGATACGCTCATGAAATGACTATTATCATACTGTGTCTTGTCTTTTAGCAGTGATAATTGTGAGTCATGATCTTTAGACCCTTTTTCAAGCCACTGTATAACTGAAACACTTGGTTCTCCACGATTCGGAAATTTGATGCGATAGTAAAATTTCAAATCTGTATCCTCAACAGATACCGAAAGATTCCTTCTATTCAAGGAATTTTCCAAGGCCCTTTTCCCAGCTTGATGGGCATACGATTTCTGCCTATGATTGATGCTGGTGGAACTATCTGAGGCTCTCCAGTGATAGAGAATATGGGGTAAGTGGGCAATATTTTCAGTTTGTTCTGAGAGCTTGAGCATGAGATCATAATCCTGAGCACCGTCATAATCGCTGCTAAACCCGCCCAGCTTTTTAAAGAGTTTGGTCGCTACAACGAGGAAATGTGTTACATAATTATGAGAAAATAATAGGTCTCGGTTGAAATCGGGCTTATAGAACACTGATAGACGTGTACCGTCATCACCAATCAAATCTTCATCTGTGTAAATTACCTGAGAGCTGGTATCATTAATGGCCTGAGCTATTCGCAACAAGCAGTCTGGCGAAAGTTCATCATCATTATCTAAAAATCCAAGATAGTCTCCTTTTGCAAGTGAAGCTGCCGAATTGGTAGCGGCCGATATCCCCATGTTTTCATCATGAAAAGTTACTTTTATACGCGGATCCTTCCTAGCCCAACTGAGAAGTACCTGTTTTACTTCCTGATTGGGACTATCGTCATCGGCGAGACACAACTCCCAATGAGGATACGCCTGATAGACGACTGAACGAATGCAATTATTGAGGAAGCTGGTATTTGGCTCATATACTGGAACAATTACAGAGATAACTGGCTTGCCGGTCATTTGATCAACAAAATGGTTGATATAATCTTGGTTAAAAACCCCTGTACTCAAATAATTTGAAAATGCCTCAGCCCTTGTTGCTTTTCTGGACATATGCAAGCGATAGTAATCAAGATCAAACCATTTATTAGGTTGAATACCTCTTTTTTCAGCATGTGTGACGAAATGGGAGAATGGATCAGACCGTGCATCGATATCGTCATTGAGCTGGCTTAGATAAAATTCTGGATCGAATACAGGAACGGGGCTTTTTCCTACCCTTGACCCAAATAACTTGTAATGGCGGATTATAATTTTCTTAGCTTTGTATAATACAGGGGTTTTATCAAGATACCAGTTGATTTCAAAAAACAACCCTGGCACGAGACCGTTTGGCGCTCCCAGCTGAGTGTAGTGAGTTAGAGGGTCACCGTTTTCTGGGGACCAGCCACTTCTCTGCTGATAGATTTTAGGATCAAAAAAGGGACTTGGCCACAGCCCTCTTTTCCATCCTTTCTTGAGATAATGAAAAAAAGGGTTTTGTTTGATACCCTGAGGAAAATAGGATGAAAGATAAAATGCAGTATCGAAGAGTGGATGAGGATCAGCTAACTGCACCCATTGATTATTGTTAATGACATAGTCGTGGCAGTATTCCTTGCTTTTCTTGATATATTCCCATAAAACGTCGCCTTTCTCGTTAGTATTGTTTTCTTCCAAAGCTTGAAAGTAGTCTGAATCAAATATCTGTAATTTTCTAATGTAACGATATTGTCGATAATTGCTACTCATACAATATCTTAAGCTAAGAGCCATTTTTTTAATGATATCCATGTGAACTATTTCACACCTGGAATACAAGTCAACTTCTGTATCCCGTTTAGGAAGTGATAGTGGACTTTATCCATTTTGACAGACCAAAATAGCTCGAATCTTTTTTCTGACTTTTTTTCTGGAAGCTAATTATTTTTTTTAAGGCCATTTCGTTAACGGCCATTAGATTGACCGTAATAGCGACTCCTTTAATTTTTATAAGTTTTTCAGCAGCTACATCAAGGTAAATCTGTGGATCATCGTCATCGAACATGAAAAGACCTTCATGGTGAAATAAGGCATTTGAGCTCACCTTGGCTGGTGATAAAATTTCCGTCCGATCGTCAAACAGCAGTTCAACTAAACAAAGTTCAAGGCAGGCTGGTGCGTCGACTGGGTCAACCCGAAGAGATTCAATACTATCGAAAGTATCTACTGGAAATAGCATTTTTCTTTTTCCAAGATCAATATTTCGGGCAACGCTGTTCTCATCACTTATCCCTTCGCCGCAGTCGATATATAATCGACTTGTAAAAGAACTTTCTTGAGTCTCGAGCAGCAGATTTATCCAAACTTCGATGTGAGCCCCTATAAAATCAGCATGACGGTAGTAAATGCGCTTGAACATCTCTGCTTTCTGCGATTTATCTTTGGTTCTGACCATTGAATCAGCGGACACTCGGTAGTGAAAATAGCGTCCATCCAGCCTAACCACGTCCCTGCCTCTTTTAATCAAAGCCAGCCAAAAATCATAATCTTCCCAGCCGTACACCATTCCCGGATCATAACCACCTACGAGAACCCAATCTGATTTTCTATACAACGCAGTGCAGAAGATGATGTTATCTTGAAGCATTCGCTCAACACTATAGTCTGGAAGTAACCATTCAGTTTCTACTGCTCCAAATAATATGGCACGGCAATAGACGATCCCGACCTCGGGGCTCTTATCAAGTATTGAAACTGCCTCTTCAATATAGGCGCTGTCAATAAAGTCATCAGCATCCAGTGGGAGAATATACTCTCCTGATGCCTGCGTTATGCCGTTATTTCTTGCAGCCGCAAGTCCCTTATTCTCAGTAGTAATAACACTGATTTTCTTATGCTCATACTGGCTGCATTTTATGTTGGTCAGCTCATCTGTAGAACCATCGTTTACAATGATGATTTCTAAATCTTGGAACGTTTGACAAAGTACGGAATCGACTGCCTGGTCGAGATAGTGACCCTGATTATAACAGGGGATGATGACGCTTACTTTGGGCATAATACAACCTTGCTTTGTTTGGTGCGAGGCAACTATGTTTTATGAACATCACTCAAGAAAATTTACTTTGTAAGGACTTGAAACTATTTACAGTTCTTATCTGGTTTCACAATAATGGTATACTACTCTCTTTTGTTACCCAGGTAAATGACGAATCATGTAACAATTTGGGATAACACAAATAACCCAGCTATTAAAGGCTATCATTAAATAGCTGGTGATAACTTATGAGCAGTATATTGAACGTTGAATCACTGCAGAGCCACTTGCAAAACGCCCTTTTCGTTCAACCTCTACGTTATGCTTAAAATTTTATCCTCGGAATATCAATTATATGCCTGCGACAAAATTTTTCGAATGGTTTGACTTTGAACGAAAATCATCATTTTGCAAGTGGCTCTGCAATATATCTTATAAGTGTTATCTACTAGCCTTATTTTTGATTCATTTGCTTTATATGCCCATAGAGTTCGAGATCAAAACACACGAGAGGATATAGAATCTCCCTCACCGTTTTATTGTGATAATCAAAAAGTGGAGAGGATTTTGAAATGTTAAATTTTTTATCCAAATGAGGTATTTTAAACCCGTTTGTCTCCATGAAATCTTGAACGAAAGTAGTATAATCTTCAGTGAGACCAACAAGCGTAAACAGTTTCAGGTTTGCTTTGGCTTCTGTGAGATGCTGTTGATTGACTCGATTAATTTCGTTATCAAGGAAGTAGCGTGTCTGCATATTGTCAAAGAAAGCTGAATGAAGCTCTGAAATGTCGCGCACAAAATGGTGTAGATTCTCTATGCTGGTAAAATCGTATTTGCTGAGATCCCTGCCAATGTCATAAATAATTGGATTATTGTATTTGAAATAGGTGTCATCATTGGAAGTATATGTTGTGATTAGCCAATTCATGTGAGAGTTAAGATGCGCATATGGTTCTCTTATAATCGTGTAGAGTGCAGCTTTGTCCAAGGCAAAATATTTTTTTATAAGGCCGATGCGGATATGTCCGGAAATATAGCGGTTCGTTTTCTGCAGCTCTGTAATTTCTGTGTCATTGATGAGCTCTGCATGTGCTACAAATCCATCCCGAGATAAAATTGATTGTGCGAGGATGTTGAACGATGTTCCGGCAGTTTTCGGAATATGCATAAAGATGATAGATGATTTCGAAGATATTAGACGAAACCATTGCTTCAATCTCATTGGTTCTTGCACGACAAATCCGTTAATTGTGATTTTTGCAAGAGGCACCCTGGAGCGTTTAGATCTGAGCTCCAGATATGCGTGAGCAGCAGTATCAGGCTGATGATCAAATATCATCTCAAAACCACATTCGCCGGTCGGATGAACTCCAAGCGCCTGAATATCTTCTCGAAATCTTTCAGCCCTGGTTTCCGCTAGTAATTTTTCACCAAGGTATAGTTCCAAGTCCACTTTTTTCAATTTGGCAAAGCGATGAAAGCACCAGCCTGAGAGGTAATTGGCCTTGGCTCGATCAATGGATATCTTATAGAAAAGATTCATGGTGGTTGGTTGTAGTAATATGGTTATATAGCTTACAGCCAAGGTATTGTGTAACACAAGTAAAAGCAGCTCATTGTTTCCTGCAAAATACTCAAAGAAACCATGACTAATTCTAAAGGTTTGTAATCCTGTTTTTTATCAAAATGCTCAATCAAGATTTTCTCAAATCCATACCACATTCACCGGGCGTCTATATGATGCTCGATCGCAAATCTAACGTTCTTTATGTGGGCAAAGCAAAAGATCTTTATAAGCGACTTGCAACATATGTTCATTTTTCTGGTGCGGCCCACAGCAAAACTGCTGTTATGCTCAGTCAGGTCGGCAAGGTCAACACGCTTATTACTCACACAGAAAAAGAAGCCCTCATCCTCGAGGCATCCCTGATAAAAAAGCATCGTCCAAAGTATAACGTAATTTTACGAGATGATAAAAGCTATCCCTTAATCAAAGTCACTTTGCAAGAAGAATGGCCACGGGTTTTCATGACCCGAAGAAAAAGAAAGGATGGTGCCCGATATTTTGGTCCGTATTCATCCTCGTCAGCCATGTGGTCAACCCTAAAACTGCTTTCATCTCTTTTCCCTTTGAGGCGATGCAAGGGCGGCACGCTTAAACCTCGAAAGCGTCCTTGTCTCAATCATCAAATGAATCAATGCATGGCACCTTGTGCAGGTATAGCAGATCGTGCTCAATACATTGCAATGGTTGACAAAGTTATCTTGTTTTTAGAAGGTCGAAACAGACAGTTGCTCTCAGATCTACAAGCGGAGATGACTCGTGCTTCAGCATCAATGGAGTTTGAAAAGGCTGCTCTTGTCAGAGACCAAATGAGGTCACTCAACAGAACGCTTGAAAAGCAAGTTGTCGTCTCTGAGCTCGAAAAAGATAGAGATGTGTTCGGCCTTGCAAGAAAAGGAGCATCGGTGTCAACCGCTCTTTTATATATAAGAGGTGGAATGATTCAAGGCAGCCGCTCATTTTTTCTCGCAGATCCATATGGAGACGATGCTGCTATTTTATCACAAGTTCTTAAGCTCATGTATGATGAAACAGCACCTCCTCCTGCTGAAATTCTCCTGCCAGTAAATATAGAGGACCAAGATATACTGGCAGAGCGTCTTGCTGATTTTGTAGGAAAAAAGGTTGCCCTTACAGTTCCAATACGTGGTGATCGCCGACATCTTATTGCTATGGCCAACACGAATGCCAAACAATTGTTTGAAGATATAAAGAGAAAGGAACAGTCTTGGAAGACATTATCAGATGCAATGATGAGGAAGCTAGCGCTTGATTCGCCACCTCAAGCTATTGAATGTATTGATATTTCAAACATTAGTGGCACAAATACTGTGGGTTCGCTCATATCTTTCAAAGATGGTGAACCAGACAAACAAGCATATCGTCACTTTAAAATCAAATCAGTCCACGGACCAGATGACTACGCCAGTATGCGTGAGGTTTTAAGTAGACGTTTTGAAAGAGGTGTTGAAAATAATGACCTGCCAGATCTATTAATTGTTGACGGTGGAAGAGGACAACTTGGGATTGCCGAAGCAGTTGCAAAGGATTTTGGCATCATTGATTCAATCGATTTGCTGGGTATAGCAAAAGAGCGTAATGATGAAGGTGAAAAACTTTATAAACCGGGCAGAAAAAATCCTATTATCCTCCTGCCACATAATCCTGTTCTTCTCTACATTATGCGAATTCGAGATGAAGCACATCGTTACGGAATTACTTTTCATCGGTCTTTAAGGAGAAAAAGCACCATGTCATCAGTAATAGATCAAATCCCAGGTGTTGGTTCGCTGAGAAAAAAGCAATTGCTCATCAGTCTGGGAAGTATGAAAAAAATATCTCAAGCATCCGTTAATGAACTCAAGAATGTAGACGGAATTGGTTCCCAACTAGCAGAAGAGATCTATCAATTCTTTCGCACATAAAGCATAGAGCAATGAGAAATAACTCTTAAAATTGATAGGGAAAAAGTCGAGCTAATTTCTCGTAGTTGAGGAAAGAAGACTCACCATACTATGAAGCGCTGTCACAGCAGTTTCTACATCAAGAATTCTCGGCCCGATGCTGAAAATTGAGAAACCTGCTTCCTGCATTCTCTTTTGTTCATAATCTATCCAGCCACCCTCAGGACCTATTGCAAGAAGTGTCCGCCCTGGCTGCTTCGAAAAAATATCAGAAAGTGTGCTCTGATTACCAGGGTGTGCGAGTAAAAGATTTCGGTAGTCGGATGTTATCCCAGGCAATATTGCTTCAACAAATGGTTTAAACCCCCTGTGAAATGAAACTGAAGGCAAACGAGTGTCTACTGCTTGTTCGAGACCACGGACGAGATGCTTCCGGTAGAAATTTTCCTGTATAACGGATGCATCCCAGAAACTTTTTTCTACCCGACTGGCGTTAACAACATATAGACTCCCAACTCCCAGAGCTGCGGTATGACTCAAAATGCGCTTAAACATAATCGGACGCGGAAGGGCAAGAACGATATCAATCGGTGGAGGCGGCTCGGAAGAGTATTCTAGCGAGATTTCCATGACCACAAAATAAGGTTGACGAGGATTAGTGTCTATGATTACGCCATAGCCAATGTTTCCGTTAATGCAACCAACCCGAATTTCATCACCAGGGTTTGATCGTAACACCTTGACGATATGCTGAGCCCGGCGGCCTTCCAGGTGTACGGTTTTTCCGAGTATTTCTTGTGATTCCAATAAAACAATATTCATGAGTATTCGTCTAAGCTGCAATGAGACCTAATGCTATTCACATCACACCAATATCTCAAGTATTTTGAGGCGATTTCGGACTTTTGAACTCAACTTTATCCACATGAAAATGAGATGATCGTCGATAAATACATTTCAAAAAGCGATAAGACCTCGAATATGGAGGTCACTTTCTATCTCTAATCTGTTATGGTACTATCCTGCAACTGTCTATATTTTAATCAATGATTCCATGAGACTGCTCTATAACCTCATACAGCTGGCGTGCCTACCTCTTTTGATTCTATTTATAGCATCAGTCCTCCTCTTTCGCCCAGAAAAACGGACTGTTATTTTGCACCGGCTCGGTTTTGGCCTCCGCTCTATGCGCAAATCCAACAAACTTTCAAAAACAATCTGGATTCACGCACTTTCCGTTGGAGAGGTTACATCTGCACTCCCCCTCGTCAGGGCACTTCATGAAAACGAACCATCGATATTACTCGTTTTTTCTGCCACAACTGTAAGTGGTTTACAACTTGCAAAAGAGAAAATCGGTCCATACGTTGACTTTGTTTCTGCATTTCCAATAGACATGCTTCCGGTGGTAAGACGATTTATCCGTCATATACAACCAAACCTTTTTGTACTGATTGAGACAGATTTCTGGCCAAATGTCCTTGGCCAGTTATCGAGGAGCAATGTTTATTCAATCCTCGTAAATGGCAGAGTTTCTGAAAAATCTATGCTTACCTACCTGCGCTATGGATTTTTCTTTAAACCAATGTTTGATAACTTCAATCTGCTATGTGTACAGACAAAAAACGATGCCGCCAACCTACATCGTCTCGGTATAAAACAAAGCAAACTAAAAACGCTGGGAAATTTAAAATATGGTGCTGCTTTTGATGAGAAAAATGTCACGACTTCTCAAGACACACTCATACCAGTAAATCATCTTCTAATACTTTGCGGTTCAACTCACCGGGGTGAGGAACTTGTTTTACTCGAGGCTTTTAAGAATTTACAACGCAATCATAACAATCTTCACTTAGCCATCGCCCCCCGAGATATTTCCAGAAGTGATGAAATTATTCTGCTCTCGCAACAATTTCATTTAACGAGATCACTTTTTTCACTTCACTCACCTGACTTGGTTGATCTTCTTGTCATCGATACCATAGGTGATCTGAATTCATTGTACTTTATGGCTGATATCGCTTTTATCGGCGGCAGCCTGGTAGCAGAAGGCGGCCATAACCCGCTCGAAGCTGCCAGGGCATCATGTCCTATCGTTTTTGGTCCACATATGGAAGATTTTTCTGAAATCAGCGATGAGCTTCTCAGGTGTGATGCAGCCTATCTCGTTACAGACCGCCGCTCTGTCGAGTCGACGATCGATTGTTTGATTTCTTCTGCAGAATTAAGGCAGGAGGCGGGCAAACAGGCACGTTCATGCATCGAAAAACATGATGAGATAATTCCAGCTCATCTGCAGCTGATCAGGAAAATCCTGTGAATAAGATTTGTGATTATTGCTCGAAATATCTCCTTGTGACCGTGACGATCTGTTTTAGTTTAGGTATCGCCTTTTCTCTTTTTTCGGAACACTCGTTTCATATCCCGCTCATTCTAGTTGCTGTCCTCTTTTCGATTTGTTTTCTGCTTTGGCTCTGTCGCTTTACTAAAGCAATGCTGCTTTTTTTCTGCTGCAGTCTTTTTTTTGCAGGAATGCTGTTGGCCACAAATCATAGATCTTCTCCTGGTGCCTCGGCTCAATTAACAAATTTGTTTAAAAACGGTACTGAAACTGCAATAATTGGCGTCCTTGCCGAGCATGTCAGTGGAAACGATGTTACCCAAAAAGCAATTATCGATGCAGTGTATTACAG
>JABDPQ010000405.1 GCA_013042695.1 Desulfobacterales bacterium
GGGCCTGGAAGGTAACGTCGGCGTTCTTTCCTTTTTTAACAACCTCTCTGGTCGTCTCAGTTACCGCAATTCCGGCCCCTTTCCAAAGGCTCTGCTCTTTTGTATGGGTCCCCGAATCATCACCTCGAGAGATAAATTCTGATCCAGTCTCAGCAATAGCTTTAAGGGCAGCAGAGACATCCGTAGTTTCGGCAACTCCGGCCGGGTCGTCTTTTGAACCGACGATGACAAAATCATTGTGCATCACTGCATATCGCTTGGTGCCATATCCTTGCGCAACAAATTTTTCTTCCCTGCCTTTGGCATGAACAAAGATAATATCAACATTGCCGTCCATACCATCACGAATTGCGGCTCCGGTTCCTTTAGCAATCACCTTTACATCGATGCCTGTTTCTGCTTTAAAGGCGGGCAAAAGTATATCGAGCAGGCCCGAGGCCTCTGTTGATGTGGTTGTTGACATACTCAGCACCTTATCACTGCTGTGAGCTGAGCTATAACTTGCCAAGGCAAGTGCTGCCAGGGCCCCAATAACACTCTTTCTTCCAAACATTTATACTCTTTTTAAAGTTCCAGGTTATCTGGATAGATCATTTTACCGGACAAAGACATATCATATCCGACAAACTCCTTGGCGATATCTCTAAAACTGCTGTCACTCAAAAGGTTGATAAAACGCTGCACTGCTGGTTCAAAAAAGCGCTCCCGGTTGATTAAAAGATCGAATCGCTCCCAGCGCAGCGGCAGAAAATCCAGGCCGAGAAGAGCTGCAACCGGTTTGATCGCTGGCGCAGCATCTGCTGCACCGTTTAAAACAGCAAGGCCTGCATCAAGATGGCGACTCACCTCAGTATGATATCCATCTATAGCATCAGCGCTGATGTCCGCATGGCTGATCTCATAGTCAAATAATAACCGGGTGCCAGTGCTCAACGGCCGGTTGACGATAGTAATATCCGCTTTTGCCAGATCAGAAATGGAGGTGATATTTTTCGGGTTTCCAGGCAAGACCACTATTCCCTGCTGTCTTTTGCTGAAATTCACAAAGACCGGTGCCCGTTCCAATTCACGGTCGGCAAATCTGAAATTATACTCTTGATTATCATTTTGGAGCAAATGACAGGCGGCGATATGACACATCCCCTGGCGCAGAGCCTTGAGCCCTCCCATACTGCCGACGGTTGCAAAGTAGGCGATAGACTCGTTATGGTGATTATTGTAAAGGCCTAGTGCCCGTTGGAAAAGCAAGTCATCGCTACCCGCCAGGAAGAGCCGGCCGCTCTCAAGCGTGAGGTTCCCGGCCACCGGCATGTTAACGATATAAAGTTCAAGCCATTCCTCCACGAGGTGACGGGGAAACAGCCATTTACCGGTTACTTTTACCGCGGGAAGACCTTTTTCACTGACGAGGTTGTAAATTGCCTTTTCATTAACCTGGAGTAATTGGGCAACCTCTTTTGTGTTAAGATATTGCTTTGCTGTCTGCATAGGACCACCACTGTATCCTTATCTTCTGGAGGTGCAATTTGTTATCATTTATGCATAATATGTCAACTTAACTCGCACAACAGATCACATATTACCCATTCTTACCAAAAATAACACCTGGGCTATACATGACGTCATAAGTTCGAGGCGCTAGGCCCGGCAAAAACGAACGAGCAGGCCAGCGGAGCAGCCTGGGAGTGCTGTGAGCAGGTCACCGCACGTGAGTGACGCAGCATGTCAAGATGATAAGGACTTGCGCCGCTATGTATATAATCAGGACGTATGTATTGATTGAACATAATGGACAAGAGAGGGGTAACAACCAGTCCAGCAAAGCGCTCGGATTAAAAGGCACTGCATGGTGTTGTTAATTGCAAAATCACTGAAACTTCTGGCTTAAAGCTGATGAGCGTTTTTGTAGAAATTCTCGATTATCACCAAAGCTCAGCTATACCAACAAACGAGGTGAAGAGTGAAGACAGAAGTTGCGCCGCGCAGTCCCCTCAGGATTGTGAAAACCCTTAAGGGTAGTAGAAACGACGTCCAAAACAAGTAATCAGGTCAGTGACGGTGTTACAGCCCAGCTGCTATCTCAGATGACCATTGATCGATCTGCTCAAGCGCTTCTTCAGGCTCACCATCAATCTTTAACGCCGCTCCAACAAATTCTGCCCCTTGCTGCTGTAGGCGATCTTCAAGCTCATCAACGGCTCCGCAGAAGTGTTTATACCCGGAATCGCCACAGCCAAAAAGGGCAAACGGTTTGCCGGTAAAATCGACCTCACTCAGTCCGTAATAAAATGATTCGAAATCTTCTTGAAAGCCAATATCTTCCTCACCCCACGTAGAGCAACCAAGGATGATGAGCTCGTATTCTGAAAACAAGTCAGATATTTGTGCATTAACAACATCTCTAAGTTCAACGGCAACGCCTTCGTTTGCCATAATCTCACCAATACGGTGAGCAACAAATTCGGTATTGCCGGTAGTTGAACCGTAAATCACTAAAACCCGCTTCATAGTTGATCTCCCGATGTGCAGTGAAACCCAGTTGAAACAGAACCCGCCGTTCAGCAGGGAAGCGAGGGTTTTTATTGAGAGCCTGCGGCAAGTTCTGTTTCAGGTTAAAATTCTGTTTAGTGGCATTAAACACCGACAGACTAGAATATCCTACCGGAGTTTTCGATTGTCAAGCAGGTAATTATCCTTCTCGCCTCGGCTTTTAGAAGTCTTGATTTGGGCCATACGGAAGAGATTGACAGGGGCCTTCATTTTTGGGTACCTTGCAAGCTTGTTTCAGAAAGGTACTGAGCCACCTGCAAAACGCCCTTTTTGTTCAACCACTACGTTATGCTTAAAATTTTATCCTCGGAATATCAATTATATGCCTGCGGCAAAATTTTTCGCATGTTTTGACTTTGAGCGAAAATCATCATTTTGCAAAAGGCTCAGGTACTTTTAAAACTTTCACCAGAGCAAATCACCAGGATCCCATGCGTGCAGTAATTCAGAGAGTCAAATTCGCATCCGTCACCGTAAACGGCCAAGTAACTGGCAGCATTGGCTTAGGTGTTGCCGTATTTCTAGGGATTCACCGCAACGATGGAGCGGCGGCCAGAGATTGGATGGCAGATAAAATCGTTAATTTGCGTCTCTTTTCGGACCAAGATGAAAAAATGAACCTATCACTTGCAGATATCGGAGCGGAAATGCTTATTGTATCTCAGTTTACATTGTATGGCGATTGCAGGAAAGGGCGTCGGCCAGGCTATTCCGAGGCAGCACCACCGGAAATTGCCGAACCGCTTTATAATCAATTTATAGAACTAATAAATAAAAAAGGCATACGCACCGCTACGGGTACATTTCAGGCAAAAATGGAAGTTTCTTTGATTAACGACGGACCGGTGACCCTCCTCGTTGATTCCACAAAGCAGTTTTAGCCTGTTCCCGCACCCGTCGTCACTTTACACTGACAACACAACTTATGGATCTTTTCTCATGACGATCAAACAAGGTAGCACCACAGCCGGATTCACTCTGCTTAAGAAAGAATCGCTGGAAGAACTATCATCAGAAGTATACCTCTTTGAGCATGATTTTCTCGGCTGCCCGCTCTTTGCAATCAAAAACGATGACAGCAATAAAACCTTTTCAGTCGCTTTTAATACGATACCCACCGATTCCACAGGTGTCGCTCATATCCTTGAGCACTCCGTTTTGATGGGATCGCACAAGTACCCGGTCAAAGATGTGTTTGGAGAAATAAATAAGGGTGGGTTAATGACCTTTCTAAATGCCATGACCGGATCAGACGTCACCTATTATCCTTTTGCCACCAGAAACCTGAAAGAATATTTTAATCTGATGGACGTCTACTGCGACGTGGTCTTCAATCCCCTTATTCTGAAAGAAACCTTTGAACAGGAAGGATGGCATTACCACGTCGAGGATATGCGTCATCCCCTACAATACCAAGGGGTCGTCTTCAATGAAATGAAAGGGGCTTTTTCCGATCCCGTCAGGCTTATTTTTCATCATATCTTTAGTGGCTTAATGCCTGGATCAACCTATGCACATGAATCAGGCGGGGACCCTCAAAATATCCCCGAGCTTTCGTATGAACAGTTCTGTGCCTTTCATCGTCAACATTACCATCCAAGCAATAGTACTTTTTTTCTGTACGGAGATGCTCCGCTTGAAGACGAGTTGAATTTTCTGCAGGAGCGTTTCTTGGGTAATGTAGCAACCACGGCGAAGCGCAGCCAGTCACTCTTGGGCACTATTATCTCCGAACCAGTGATCCTCAGTGACAGCTACGGTGTGGAAACGACTGATACTGCAGGCAAAACCTTTCTGGCGGTTGGAACCCATGTCGGTAATGTGGCTGACCGCGAGCAGAATGCTTCTTTTCAAATCATCGCCAATATTCTCTATAACTCTGACGGCTCCCCGTTGAAAAACAGGATTGTTTCAAGTGGTATATGCAAGGATTTTGGCGGGCTTTACTTGTCATCTTCCTGCTTTAACACCATGATGATCACCTACCTGGTCGGAAGTGAGCCCCAGCATCAAGAAGCGTTTAAAACAATCTATCATGATGCGCTCGAAGAGATGGTTGCCACTGGACTTGACAAGGATCTGGTTGTTTCAGAGCTCAATAAATACGAATTCAATGTCAGAGAAGAGGCGAGTAAGGCTCAGCGCGGTCTTGATCTCATGGGTAAAGCGCTTGCAGCTTTCAAATATGACACGGACCCGTTTGAGTCTATAACAACAGAAGAACTGATCAAAAAAATTCGTGATAAAGCACTTAATCATCATTATTTCGAGAAGCTGATTAAAGCGTACCTGCTCGAAAACCCCGCTACCGTTACCGTCTCTCTGCAACCAGACCCTGAAAAACCGAAGAAAACGGCAAGCGCGGAAGAAGAAAAACTGAACCGCTATGAATCGAGTCTGGACGATCAGCAGAAACAGGATCTTGTCAATCGTACTCGGGAATTGATAGAGCTGCAACAGTCGTCGAATAGTCCGGAATCACTTGCTTTGCTGCCTCACCTTTCACTCAATGACTTACCGACCAAAGTGGACTTCCATACTGTCGAACCAACAACCATGTTCGGGCACGATCTATTAGTGAGCGACTTGCCAACAAATCGCATCAGCTACCTTGACATTGGGCTCGATTTTTCAAAACTTCCCCACCGCTATCTGCCGCTGCTTGACCTCTTCGGTGCTGTCATAACAGAGATCGGCACCGAGAAACTAAATTATATGCAATTCGCCAAGCAGGTGGCTACATGCACCGGCGGTCTGAGTCATGCAATCAACACCTATGCCAGATATTCAAATCCAAAAGATGTCAGGTGCATTCTCTGGATTAGTCTGAAAGCACTGCCAAAATACCTGGAACAGGCGATAGATTTG
>JABDPQ010000407.1 GCA_013042695.1 Desulfobacterales bacterium
ATGATGTACAACGAGTCGATAATGATCTCCAGATTCAACTGCTTGCTTCGACCGCACCAGCCAACCAAGGCAGTCCCGAGGCCTCACAAAAAGTACCTGTAGCCACAGCTGTACCGCAAGACAATGCTGCCGCCACAATTTTTGAAGCCCCAACAAAAGATATTGATCTTCTCAAACCACAGGACGGCTCTATAGAAAGTGAAGTGGAAAGGCTGAAAGACAGCTTTTCTTTTTCAGGATACAAAAATGAACGCATAAGTGTTGATTTCTATAAAATCGATCTCCATAACGTCTTCAGATTATTTCGCCAGATATCCGATCTTAACATCATTGTTGACGAATCTGTCAATGGATCCATAACCCTGGCACTCAACGATGTGCCTTGGGATTTTGCCCTTGATATCATATTGAATTTGGCTGATCTCAAAAAAGAGGAACGCTATAACACCATCGTAATCTACCCCAACAGCAAAGAATTTTTCTGGCCTGAACAAGCTATGGACAACCTCTCCTTTGAGGCCGATACCGAGGTAGTTCAGGAAGAAGCACTCATCATTCAGCAGTCCACCAGCCAGCCGGTTGAAATCATGCAGGCCAAAGAGCTGCTGATCAAAGCCATGGACCTGGAAAAGAAGGAAGACTTCGAAGAAGCCGCTGAGCTCTATGAAAAGGCATTCAAGTTATGGCCGGACAACGGTAAGATCGCCAGCAAGCTGGCCAATCTCTATCTTGGCCGCCTCCAGGGAAATGCCAAAGCCTCTTACTATGCCCAGCAGGCGCTGGCTAAAGATCCTGCGGATACCAAGGCTGCTCTTTATAGTGCAATCAGTGCCGCAAACATGGACAAAAAGTCCGAGGCCCTGGAATTTTTCGCCCAAAGTATCAGTGACAGCCCGCCGATGAAAGAGGCCTTGATCAGTTATGCTGCCTTCAGTGAAAACTACAATCAAAATGAGGCCGCACTGAAACTCCTTGATACCTACACCAACTATTACGGGGATACCGTTCACACCATGGTCAGCAAGGCTCGCCTGCTCGATAAACTTGGTCAGAGCGACAAAGCCAAAGCCCAGTACCGCGCGCTACTGGCGTCTGGTTTTCAAATGAGAGCGGATCTCAAAAGTTTTGCTGAAAGTCGTGTTAAATAAAAAATTAAACGTGGATATTGCAACAGGCAAACACCTTATAACATTATCAGCTCGTCAACTTTGCCGAAGAGGTTCTGAAACATGAAGTCGACTAACAGAGTTTCCCGCTATTTCGCAATCATGCTGCTCTTATTATTTGCCACATCCTGTGGCAATCGACAGCAGCCAGTAGTGATTGAAGAACCTGTCGTTCCAACTTCTCAGCCGCAGGCAGAAGCACCCATGCCTGAACAAGAGAAGGCCCCGGATATGTTGCCGGTTATGTACCAAAAGCCAGCCTACATGGTTGATAGCGACGAGCAAGAGGATATGTTGCTTGGCGATACTGAGACGGTATTAAAAGTCGGAGCAACAATCAAATCGACCCGGGGGCCGCAACCACTATGGGATATCCTCAAGCGCATTGCCTCCCTGAAAAAAATGAATGTGTCCTGGGCAAGCGATGTTGACCAGAACGTACTTGTCGACGTTGATATTAATGCAAACGACGACTTTTACGAAGCCATCGACAATCTCTTGAGACAAGTGGATTTTTTCCATGAAATGCAAGGCAATACCATCGTCGTCAAGTACAAAGAAGTTCGCCAGTTTCGAATTGCCATGCCTTTTGTTTCATCAAATTATGCAACCGGCACAGGAGGAAATGTCCTTGGCAGTAATCAAGCTTCAGCAAACATAGATGGAACCATCGAATTGAAATCACTGGAAAACACCTTCGATATCTGGGAAAACATCCAGTCCAATATGGATCAGATCATAGAATTGTGGAATACGGTGACCATCGGGCCTGAAACGATCAGCATGACAGAAGGGTCTGAAACCGAAATTGCTGCCTCTCAAGGAAGCGGTGGTCGTCGTGGAGCAGGCACTGGTATCGGAGCAAGGGGCCGAGAAGGCGAGATGATCTCTACCCAGGCGACCAGACAGGTATCCCAAGCAGGTGCAGCTTACTTCATAGATAAACCGGTTGGTATCATCACCGTTACTGCACCGCGTCCTTTGTTGGATGAATTACAGAGGTATTTCGACTCACTTACCAAGGAAATTTATAAGCAGATTTCCATTGAAGCCAAAATTATTGAAGTTCAGTTGCAGGATAACTCATACATCGGCATTAACTGGGATCAGGTCCTGAGAAATTTTGAGGTTAGCGGTACCGTGTTCTTTGGTGGAGACGGTACAAACGGTGCCGATGAGGGACAGGTCTGGCCCTATGTTTTCTCAAATGACCGAGATTTTGACGATGGCACCAACCACGGCAATGTTTACGATCCGACTAGATTTATTTCAAAGCTGACGCTTGATGCCGCTGATTTTAGCGTCTTTTTAAATGCTCTCGAGCAGCAGGGTGATACGAATATTATTTCCAGTCCAAGGCTCAGTGTACTCAATGGCCAGCCATCGCTGCTTACTGCTGGACGAAACGTCACCTATATCGAGAAAATTGAGTCAGATGTTGATTCAGGAAGTGTAAATTCAATCAGAACTTATACCGTTGAGACGGCTCGTATCCTCTCAGGTATCGGACTCGCGCTAACCGCAACAATCCTCAACGACGAAGAAATCATCATGAACCTTGTTCCCGTTACTTCGCAATTGGAAGAGCCTATTGAGTACCGGACGGTTGGGCTCGAAGGGGGAGAGGTTGGTCTGCCGGTCGTCAATGTTCGCGAAATGAGCACAACAGTACGAGTCAAGGATGGTGAAATGCTCATCATTGGCGGTCTTATCAGTGAGGTAACCGATAACCAGGGAAGCTTTGCTCCGGTTGTCGGTAAAATCCCGCTGGTTCGATATCTCTTTGGTTATGAGGAAAAGGTCCATGAAAAACGAGAGCTTGTTATCTTACTCAAACCGAAGATTATATAATTATCAGGCCCATATTATTTGTTAATCAACTCAATATTTCATTTGGCAGGGAGACTAATTATGAACAGGCTGAAATATCTGATCATCGGAATTTTAGCGTTGATCATGGCTGGCTGTGGCCAGACAGTAGTTGAATCGATCAAAGTTCCGGAATCTGCCGGACCCAATGCGCCGGGAGCCGGTAAAACCATCGTTGTTTTACCATTTGCCGACTATACCTACGCCGATACGCTGGTATCAGCCCATCGAAGAAGCATTCAGATAACTGAATCGCTGACAGACCGTCTCGCAGTAAACGGGTTCAGCATGCCGATTCAGGAAGACGTCTTTCGCTACATGATCAATCAGAAACTGATCAGTCTCGCTGCCTACGAGGAAAGTTTCTCGTCCTCGCTCAGGAGTGAGATGGATAATGATTGGTCAAGCGAGATGAAAGATCAGCTACGCTACTACATGAATCTTCAGCAGACGGGAAGGAAACAAGCGGTGGCGGCGAGTCCTGGAACACATGGTTTAACGGGTAAGACGGTACGTAAAATCGGTCGCTATTTTCAGGCAGACTATATTGTCAGGGGACGAATCCTCGAATACAAAACCCGCCAGGATCCATCTTGGGAACCATGGAGAAAAGGTATTCTGCCATTCGTATTTGGCGGCACCAGTCAACTCTTCTACGGTTTTGCCGGTACCGATGAGTATGATGAATGGAACCAGGTTACTGCTGGAGCCACCTGGGGTGCGCTTCTTGGTTATGATAGTAATTGGCCATTTGACCCAGATGGAGGCGATACCATTTTTGGTGCCAGCGGTAAGACGTCGGGCGCCGTCTTCTGGGGTCTTGCCGGTGGCTATCTCGGTAATCTTGCAAGCAAAAGCGGCAGAATTGACCAGGCAGTCGTGCAGATGCGCATCTGGGTCCAGGAAGCCGCAACCGGAAATGTTGTCTGGACCAACAGAGTAAAAGTACAGGTTTCTCCCGAATCGGTTTATGCAGACAACCAGTATGACGCCCTTTTTGACTCAGCCATCACGAAAGGTGTGACAAGCCTGGTCAATAATTTTGTAACCTACGGTCTCTAGATACAATTTCCTGCCAAATAGAAAAGCCGTTCATTCCTCGTAGGGGTGAACGGCTTTTTCTTTTCTATGAGAAAAATCTCTAATTTGAATCTTTGCTCTCCTTTTGAGAATTCTGAAACAGCGCCATAAAATTGATCGGTTCCATTAAAAAGGGCATAAAACCGCCATCAACAGATACTTGACTGACCACTTGCCTGGTAAAAGGAAAAAGCAGAGTAGGGCAATCTACGCCAAGCACCATCGGCAAGTGCTCTTCAGGAATATGTTTAAGCAAAAATACTCCTGCATGTTCAATCTCAAGCATGAACAAGACCTTCGAGCTATCCTCCTTTGAGGCGATCTTTGCCGTGATCTCAAGAGCTACTTCCCAATGATCATCATCTACTTTGCGATTATTAAGCTGCAGGTTGAGTTCAACATTTGGCTCAGATTTATGCTTCATGGTAAAGACTTCAGGAGCATTCGGATTCTCAAAGGACAAATCCTTGATATACATCTTCTGCATACGAAAGACTGGCTTTTCCTGTGTTTCACCAGCCGCACTATTTTCCGCCATAATGTTTCCCCTGTAATGTTTGATTGATGAGACAATGTTTAGTTTGACCGGCATTAAACTGCATTATATCAGCAGCCGCAAGACTTTTGGTTATGCGCCTTCCCTTTTACCAAGCACAACGATGTGGTTTAAAGGCTGAAAATCGAATTACTATTCTTATGACTCTTACAATATCTGTTTTAAAAACATTCCGGTATAGGAGTGCTTAACCGAGCTAATGGACTCAGGTGTGCCCGAGGCGATCACCTCCCCACCAGCATCTCCGCCCTCTGGACCAATATCGATGACCCAGTCGGCTGTCTTAATGACATCTAAGTTGTGTTCGATGACAACAACACTATTACCTTGATCCACAAGTCGCGTTAAAACAGCGAGCAGATGTTTGATGTCGGCAGGATGTAGGCCGGTCGTGGGTTCGTCCAAAATATAGAGTGTCTGGCCGCTGGGCCTTCCGGACAATTCCCGGGCAAGCTTTACTCTCTGGGCTTCACCACCTGAAAGCGTAACTGAAGACTGTCCGAGCTTGATATAGGAGAGACCAACATCGTATAAGGTTTGCAGACGATTTTTTATTGCAGGAATGTTTTCGAAAAAATCGAGTGCTTCTGCAACTGTCATCGTCAGCACATCATGGATCGTTTTATCCCTGTATCTGATCTCAAGCGTTTCCTGATTGTATCTCCGACCATGACATGTTTCACAGACAACGTAAACGTCGGGTAGAAAGTGCATGGCAATTCGAAGCACCCCCTCTCCATCGCATGCCTCACAGCGGCCGCCTTTGAGATTAAAGCTGAATCTCCCCAGTTTGTAGCCTCGCGCTCTCGACTCCGGCAGTCTGGCAAAGAGATCTCGAATAGGGGTAAAAACACCAGTATACGTTGCCGGGTTTGAGCGAGGCGTCCTGCCTATGGGGCTCTGATCGATATCTATAATTTTGTCGATAAGATCAAGTCCGGCAAGAGCAGTGCCATTGCGCTCGATGCTATTCTTTTTTGCCGCCTTACCTTTTTTTGCAAGGTTAAACAAGGTTTCCATCACAAGACTGCTCTTGCCGGACCCGGAAACTCCGGTAATTGTGATCATGACTCCAAGAGGAAAGGCAACGTTGATATTCTTCAGATTGTTCGCACAGGCACCGCTCACTCTAAGAACTTTCGCACCCCGTTTCTTGACTTTCCGGCGTATGCAAGGAATTTCTATGCTCTTTTTTCCTGACAGGTATGCTCCTGTCTCCGACACCTCAGTACCCAGTAAACCTGAGACATCACCGCTATAAACAATCTCGCCCCCATGAACTCCGGCTCCCGGGCCCATGTCCAGGATATGATCAGCCGAGAGAATGGTATCTGTGTCATGCTCAACGACAACGACAGTGTTGCCAAGATCGCGAAGTTCTATCAGGGTATTGATCAATTTTTGATTGTCACGCTGGTGAAGGCCAATACTTGGTTCATCCAGAATGTAGAGGACACCTGCCAGACGGGAGCCAATCTGGGAAGCCAGTCTTATTCTTTGTGCCTCGCCTCCTGAAAGGGTACCGGATTTACGAGCGAGCGTTAAATAACCAAGACCAACATCTTCCAAAAAAGACAATCGGTCTACAATCTCTTTGAGAACCGACTCACCAATAGTACGTTCACGTTCATTGAAAGGCAGAAGCGGTAGATCCTGGAGCAGCCTTTCAATGGACATGCAGGTTAAATCAAATATATTGTGGGAGCCGATACGTACGGCAAGCACTTCCGGTTTTAGTCTGGCCCCCTGACATGTCGGGCAGATCTGTTCGTTCATATATCGAGCCAATTCTTCACGAATCATCGAAGACTGGGTTTCGTGAAATCTGCGGTCGAGTTGCGGTATCACACCCTCAAAGCGCTTTACGGCACTCATTACCCGTCTGCCCTTCTGGTATTGAAAATGAATTTCTTCCCGGCCTGATCCATAAAGAATTGTTTTCTGGTTTGACGCCGACAATTTTCTAAATGAGGTTCTCAGAGAAAAGCCATAATGCTTGGCAACAGCAGCAAGCATTTGACCGGTATATGTTGATTCATTTCTCCACCCCCACGGTGCAATAGCGCCATCCCGCAATGACAAACCGCGATCAGGAACAATCAGGTTTTCATCAAAAAATTGTTTTACTCCAAGCCCGCCGCATTCAGGACATGCCCCTGTCGGGTTATTAAACGAAAAAAGCTGGGTTGAAGGAGGTGGCATTGAAACGCCGCATTTATGGCATGCTGCCAGTTCACTAAAGAGCTGCTCATTATCCTCATCCGGAAAGTAAGCCAGAAGAAATCCTTCTGTCACTTTAACCGAAGTACTCACAGAATCTGCAAGGCGCCTCCTAATTGATGGCTTGATTACCAAGCGATCAACGACAATGTCTATGGAATGTTTCTTGTTTTTATCTAACGCCTCAACTTCATCGGCATGCACAATATCGCCATCAACACGTACCCTGACAAACCCTTCTTTTCTGATCCTAGCCAACAGCTGCTCATGGCGTCCTTTTCGCTCTGTTACCATGGGAGCCATCAAAATTACCTTCGTACCCTCTGGCTTTTCTAACAGGGTATTAACCATATCCTCAACAGATTGGGATCGTATCTCATCTCCACATTCCGGACAGCAAGGCCTACCGCAACGGGCAAACAGCAACCGAAGATGATCATATATCTCAGTCACGGTGCCGACAGTTGAACGAGGGTTTTTACTTGTCGTCTTTTGTTCTATCGAGACCGCAGGAGATAAGCCCTCGAGAGAATCAACGTCTGGTTTGTTCATCTGGCCAAGAAATTGCCTGGCATACGT
>JABDPQ010000427.1 GCA_013042695.1 Desulfobacterales bacterium
AGGCGATGGGCAGAGTTCCACGGACTGGTCTTACAGAACCGTCTAACGATAATTCCCCGACAATGGCATAGTGATCAAGACTCTGTTGTGGGATGATCTCACCGGCAGCAAGAAGACCCAAGGCAATCGGCAGGTCAAATGCTGTGCCCTCTTTTTTAAGATCACCGGGTGCCAAGTTCACAGTAATTCTGCGGCTGGGAAATTTATAACCACTATTTATTACTGCTGATTTTACCCTGTCCTTGCTTTCCCGAACAGAGCCATCAGGCAACCCAACTGTGGTGAAAGACGGTAATCCGTTGGCTATGTCTACCTCGACGGTAATTGGAATTCCTTCGACGCCAACAACGGCTATGCTATGGATTTTTGCCAGCACTTTAGGTCAATGAAATAATGTTTTATCTCGGTGAAATTGAATCATGGCCGGTACATTAATGCAACTGCTGCTGAATATGACCCGCCTTTATGAGCATAAATATAGCATGGAGGCAATATTGTGAGTCCGACGCCACCATTTTTTATTGCCTCGATGAGAACGAGTTTTGAGACATGAGAAGACTCAGGATAGGCATAGATAAATTGCATGGTTTTGGGTTCAATACTTTTTTCATAAAATGAATACAGAAGTTCCATTAACCTCTCTGCTGGATAGATAAAAACTATCCGTCCTTTGTTTTTGACACAATAGGCTGCCCCTTCAACGAAAGATTTAATTCCATCAGCAGTGAGATGTCTTGCACGCAATGATTCTTGACTTAAACTTGTCCTGCCTGTTCCTGCCGCATAATAAGGCGGATTACAAATTACCAGCGAAAAAGATTCCGGGGTAAAGTTCTCTCTGATCTTTTTTACATCTCCTGAAATGATCTGATAGTTATCGGAAAAACAATTTGCCAGGCTATTTTTCTTTGCTAGCGCCACAAGATCTTCTTGTTTTTCGTAGCCGGTGATATGTATCTGTTTATCGTGGTGCCGATATAAAAGGATAAGACCAACGACCCCGCAACCGGTGCCAAGGTCAAGAACTATTTCTTGTTGGTTTATTTTCGGAAAGTGAGATACAAGAATGGAATCTATAGAAAAACGGTAACCATGAGCATGTTGCCAACAGATGATTTTTCCATCAAACAATGTATCCTTGGTCATCTGTGGATTTTTGTTGGTTAAAACATCTTCGTTTTTAAATCGTTGATATTCTTCCATGCTTTGTGCAATATTCCCTGCTTAAGTTGACACTTATTGCTGTCAATCGCGTTTAAGATTTTCAACTCATTGTATCATCATCATCTGACATTTTCCTTACTTAGCTATACGACCGCCAAAGTAATTTACAATATACTCGTAATACTGTTGATTGTAACTCATCTGAATGATGACCAGAGAGTGAACCATTGGAACAGGCTTATAAGATGGCATGCAGGCTCGTTATGTCTAAAGATAGAGAATGTTGTGCCCTGATCTGGTGCATGGTCCATTTAACCCGTTCTCATCTCATATTTGTTTGAGGTTGCAAGCTCGATTACTAAACATCTTACAATGTATGATTAAATCCTAGATTTCAAACCAATACAGTGGTATACATGAATCGCTTTTGGAGACAATACCTCGTGGGGGAACCACCTATTCTTGCCTGTTTGAAAATGTAAGTGCATATTACCAGGTGCGGGGCAAGACATGGGTGCATATGATTATTTATAACGGGTTGGTGCTCTGCGAACAAATGGACTTTGGAGCATAAACAGAAAACGGGTGTATCGCTCCCTGTTTGCCGTTACTGACATAACGGACAGGGATGCGCTTTACACTGCACCAGATCAGGATGTTTTATGTACGATATATTTGTCAAAACACATTTTTCCAGTGGTCATCACCTTCGAGACTACCCCGGCAGCTGTGAATTGCCTCATGGACACAACTGGAAGGTTACCGTCACTGTCAGGGCTGCAGAACTCGATGAAATCGGCATGGGAATTGATTTCAAGCTCTTGAAGAAACAGGTCAATAGCACCGTAGATTATCTGGATCATAAAGTTCTCAACGATTTACCAGAATTTTCAACGATTAATCCCTCTTCTGAGCATATTGCCCGATTCATCTTTGATCGTTTGAAAGAGTCCTTGAGTCACGATAGATACGAACTCTATTCTGTGACTATTTTCGAGACTGATACCTCAGGTCTTACCTACTACGGGCCGAATTCGAACTAGCCAGTTCACTGTGTTTCCGAATTGCTGACTTGCATCTCAGATGGTCATAGAAAGAAAGAGTGGGAGTTGCCTTCTCAATGGGGCCCACTTCTATCTGAACAGGATGTTTGTAGCGAGCTGCTGATACTTGAATAGGTTTTGTTGATTTATCAAGCAGCTTTATTTCTGCTACTGCATGGTGCTGCTGCATTTTGTATTCGTGCCAGAGATTGCTCTTGCCCGTTTGATTCTGTTAAAAAAAGATCAACGCCTATAAAGAGCGAGTTTAATAATTTGCTATTTTCAGATCTATCCTGCTATAGTTTTGATAATGCTGGCAATTTACCCAAATACCAGTAAATAGTGAGAAACACCGGCTGGTGGCAGCCGGAGTCACTTTAATTCACCGAGTGCATATCCTGCTGTCTTCTCATACAGCTGAGTTATGATTGTAACTCTGAGCCACTTGCAAAACGGACTTTTCGTTTAACCTCTACGTTATGCTTAAAATTCTATCCTCGGAATAGCAATTATATGCCTGCGGTAAAATTTTTCGCATGGATTGACTTTGAACGAAAATCATCATTTTGCAAAAGGCTCATTCTAATAACAGATAACCAAGAAGGATGTATTAGATGGCTCACATGGAAGATATAACAATTGGCATTATAGGGCTTGGGTATGTCGGCCTTCCTCTAGCAGTAGCATTTGGTGAAAAATATCAAACGATTGGTTTTGATTTAAAGCCTGAGCGCATCGCTGAGTTGCTGGCAGGAAAAGACGCAACAAAAGAGGTAGATTCGGAAGAGCTCAGGCAGGCCCAGTACTTAAGCTTTACAGCTGAGCGTGAAGATCTAAAAAAATGTAACTACTATATTGTTGCGGTACCGACCCCGATTGATGCATCAAAGCGACCTAATTTAATGCCGCTGGAGTCGGCTTCTAAGACCGTTGGAACATATCTCAAGAAGGGCGATATTGTCATCTACGAATCGACTGTTTTTCCAGGTGCAACTGAAGACGTTTGTGTACCAATCCTTGAGAGAACTTCAGGTTTCGTTTTTAATCGAGATTTTTTTTGCGGGTATAGTCCGGAGCGCATCAACCCTGGTGATAAAGAACATCGTCTTTCACAGATTATAAAAATCACCTCTGGATCTACACCTGAAATTGCCAGAAGAGTTGACACCCTCTATCAGTCAATTATCGATGCCGGCACCTTCCTAGCGAGTTCAATCAAAGTGGCTGAAGCGGCCAAAGTCATTGAAAACACGCAGCGTGATGTAAACATTGCCTTGGTTAACGAACTGGCATTGATTTTCAACAAATTAAACATCAACACCCATGAGGTGCTTCAGGCTGCCGGTACGAAATGGAATTTTCTGCCATTTACGCCTGGGTTGGTCGGCGGGCATTGCATTGGGGTTGATCCTTATTATCTTACCCATAAAGCTCAGGAAGTTGATTATCATCCGGCAATGATTCTCGCCGGTAGACGGTTGAACGACGATATGGGTAAATATATCGCTTCTCGGGTCATCAAGCTCATGCTCAAGAAACACATTGACATGTCTGAGGCACGCATTCTCATCATGGGACTGACATTTAAGGAAAACTGTCCGGATCTCAGGAATACTAAAGTTGTCGATATTATACACGAGTTTTTAGACTATGGGCTTTTGGTCGATGTTTATGACCCCTGGGCGGATCCGGTTGAATCGATGCATGAGTATGATATTTCGCTTGCATCCGGTCTTAATAAAGGCAGCTATGATGCGGTTGTCCTCGCGGTTGCCCATGAGCAGTTTCAGGCAATGTCTTTTACGGAAATTACAGAATTGACAAAGCAGCCATCGGTAATCTTTGACATAAAAAGTATTCTCCCAATCACGCAAGTTGACGGGACGCTATAGAGCTCGGCGTTGAAGCAGCCATTTTTTCGGCAGGGTTCACTTCCCAGCTTGCCGGATGTTACCTTTTGAGATTCACGATGGTAGCCCCCCATGAGCCTCTGGTTTCGTCAGCCAGATGAAATGAGCGCACTTTCGATGATTTATTCAACAGTGAATGGACTGTTCGCCTGAGCGCTCCGGTCCCCTTGCCATGAATAATCCTCAGCTCGTAGATACCGGCTTTACGACATTCATTGATATAATCGCCGATGAGATGCTTTACATCTTTTGGTGAAAAATGATGCAGGTCGAGAATACCATTTATCTCAATAGGTACGGGATCATCAAAGTAGTCATCCATCTCTTGGACTCTTATGTTCATCTATTAGATTCAAGGCAAGCCGGGCTGCCCGCTGCGAAGCTCCCGGCCTACCAAGTTGTTCTCTGACATGATCAAATCTTTTTTGCATCTGATGACGTATTTCTTTGTTGTACAGTAATGTACATAGCTCAGAGGCAATGCGAGCAGGATTTGCTTCATCTTGAAGTAATTCAGGAATAATAGCATCATTTGCGATGAGATTAACTAAAGAGAAATAGCGAACTTTTACCAGAAATTTGCCGAATTGATAGGTGCGGGGAGACAATTTGTAAGCCGCTACCATTGGTATGTTGAGTAGCAAGAGCTCTAGCGTAACTGTACCAGAAGCGGCAATGGCAACATCGCAGGCAGCCATCATATCGTATTGATTTTCAGAAATAATACGAATATCAAGTTGTGCACGAGAGTTTTCAACACCGAAGTCAAGAAGTGTTTGTTCGGCTATCGTTGAGGCCCTTAGTACTAAAAAAACAAGTCCCTCGTCACTTTTCTGCTGTATCAGACGCGAGGCCTCAAGAAATACCGGCAGGAGACGCTTTACCTCTTTTATCCTGCTGCCAGGAAGCACGCCGATGATTTTTTTTTGAGATTCAATTGTATGTATTTGAGAAAATTGATCCAGAGAGAGAGTTCTGTGAACAGAATCGAGCAGAGGGTGTCCGACATAGTGAGCATCCACTCCTCTATCGCGATAGAATTGTTCTTCAAAAGGCAGGATAACACCGATTTTGTCTACAAGGCGAGCGATAGTCCGGACTCGCCCTGAGCGCCAGGCCCACACCTGCGGACTGACATAATAAAACACCGGAATGCCAAGACGTTTTGCTTTTCTTGCCAGCAGTAGATTGAAGTCAGGAAAATCAATAAGAATCAAAAGTTTGGGCTTGGTTTGGGTCAACCGTCTTCGCAGGGTTATCTGTGCGGAGATAATATCTTTAAGGTGTGATACCACCTCAACAAGCCCGACAACCGCGATTTTTCCAGCCTCAAAAAGAATCTCAACCCCTGCTTTCTGAAGCTCACATCCCCCCATACCGCAGAAGTTGAGGCTTGGATCCAGGATTTTCATCGATGTTACGAGCTGCGCTCCATGAAGATCACCGGAAGCCTCTCCGGCAACAATCATCACTTCATTGGTCATCGGACCGCTGCAGCCTTAATCTGTTGGTAGAGTTCAAGGTTTTGATGCTCACTGATCTGGTCCATAACTTGTAAAACCACTTTAAGGGCCTTGCGCCCTTCAACACCAGTGACATCGGGACGTGTTCTTTGTCTGACATGATGGACGAAATGTTCTATCTCATTGCGCAAAGCATCTTGGTCACCAAAAGACTTGACTTCGATTTTTTGCTTAGGCATGCCACTTTCGAGCAACTCTTTACCAAGCTGAATGGTCATCACTTTTTTATTGGCAAAATCAACATTTATGTATGAGCCTGGTTGAAAAATGCGCATTTTCCTTATATTGGTCAGTGAGATGCGTGACACCGTTATATTGGCGGTAGCACCATTCTCAAAAATTAAACGCGCATTGGCAATATCTGTTGTATCAGTGACTACAGGGGTTCCTACGGTATGAATCGTCTTTAGCGGTGAATCAATGATGGTCAGTATGATGTCTATGTCATGAATCATCAGGTCAAGAACCACATCGACATCAACCCCTCTGCGCTTGAACGTTGAAATCCTGTTACTTTCTATGAATGCCGGCGTCGTCAGAAAAGGGGTCATTGCAACCACTGCAGGGTTGAATCGCTCCAGATGACCGACTTGAAATACAAGACTTTTTTTATCAGCCTGTTCAATAAGGTCATCGGCTTCTTCCAGGGTGACAGTCATTGGTTTTTCGAGAAGAATATCTACCCCATGACTGATACATTTAGAGGCAACTTCATGGTGTAAACTGGTAGGAACAGCAATTGAGACTGCCTCTACTTTAGGCAGTAGTTCATTATAGTCAGTGAAATATTTGCACCTGCATTCAGAGGCTACCTTTTGGGCCTGTTTTTCGTCGATATCGGCGACACCAACGAGTTCTGCGCCATTAATTTCAGCATATTTCTGGGCGTGGAATCTCCCCAGGTAACCGACGCCGATCACTCCGGCCCGTATTATTTTCATCAAAGACTCATGAATTGTTATTTACTTTGTTAGTCAGACTACGCTGCTGTATGTGATGTAATGCAAATGAGATAAATATCAGATTCCCAGGTAGGCCTTTTGCACTTCTTCGTTGGCAAGCAGGCTTTCTGCTGATCCGGATGTTGTTATTTTACCGTTTTCAATGACATACCCACGATCAGCTACCTGTAGCGCCTGGTTGGCATTCTGCTCGACCAGGAAAATAGTTGTATTGCTTTCTTTTTTTATTTTAGCTATGATTTCAAATATTTGTTTGATGATGAGAGGGGCCAGCCCCATAGAAGGTTCATCGAGCAACAACAATTGCGGGCGAGCCATAAGTGAGCGTGACATTGCCAGCATTTGCTGTTCACCTCCACTTAAGGTGCCACCGGTCTGGTTTCGCCGTTCAGCAAGAATTGGGAACAGCGAAAAAACATAGTCAATATCTTTTTTTATCGCTACTTTATCGTTTCGAAGGAAGGCGCCCATATCGAGATTTTCACGGACAGTCAACTGGGGAAAAATATGTCTTCCTTCCGGTACCTGACAGACTCCCATTTTCACAATTACATCTGTTTCCAAATCCTGTATTTCCTTGCCATTGAATGAAATTTTTCCACTACGGCAGCGGACGATGCCAGAAATGGTCATCAGTGTAGTACTTTTGCCAGCCCCATTAGCGCCGATCAGGGTAATAATCTCGCCTTGGTTTACCTCCAGGCTGATTCCTTTTACCGCGAGTATATTTCCGTAGCCGGATTGAACATTTTCTAGTTTAAGCATCTACTTCTTCACCTAAATATGCTTTGATGACGGCTGGGTTGTTGCGAATTTCTTCTGGCGTCCCCTGGGCAATTTTCTTGCCGTAATCCATAACAAATATGCGATCCGAGAGGCTCATGACCAACTTCATATCATGTTCGATGAGCAGAATGGACTGTCCTTCTGAGGATATTTCCTGGATCAGACTGACGAGTTCGATGGTCTCTTGTGGATTCATTCCGGCTGCCGGTTCATCAAGAAGCAATAGAGCGGGTTCAGTCGCCAGGGCACGGGCAATCTCAAGCCTTCTCTGGGCTCCATACGGCAGGTTTTTGGCAAACTCATTTTCAAATTGCACCAGCCCTACTTTCTCAAGTATCTCATGGCTCGTGGTGATGATTTCCTGCTCTTCTCTGCGTGTTGCAGAATTTCTTAAAACAGCTCCGAAAATAAATGCTTTTGTTCTGCAGTGCCGACCGATCATAACATTTTCAAGAACCGTCATCTGGGAAAAAAGCCTGATGTTCTGAAATGTTCTGGCAAGTCCTTTTTCTGTGACCTGGTTAGGTTTTAAACCTTTCAGTGAAATTGTCTTAGCGCGTTCTTTTTGATAAAGAAAAATGTCGCCTTTTGTCGGTCTATAGATGCCGGTAACGCAGTTAAAAAAGGTCGTTTTCCCTGCACCGTTGGGTCCGATCAGAGCGGCAATTTCTCCCTCAGATACATCGAGATCAAGATCATTCAATGCCCTGATACCGCCAAAATCCATGGTAAGGCCGGTGACCTGGAGAATAGACTGGCTATCCATGCTATGTGACCTCACCGTGTTCCTGTGGTTTATATTTGTAGGTTCTTCTGACACTTGAAATAATCCCCTGCGGCCGGAATATCATCATGCAGACAAGTATGGCTCCAAAGGCGAGTATTCTGTATTCCGAAAGTGCCCTGAGATACTCTGGCATCAAAATGAGAACCAGCGCACCGATAATCACCCCGATGATTGATCCCATGCCTCCAAGAACTACGATGGAGAGAATAATTGCCGACTCAAGAAAGGTAAAACTCGCCGGATTGATAAAGGTTGTCTTGGCTGCAAAGACAACGCCGATTATCCCTGCCCAGAAGGCACCGAGTGAAAAGGCCACAAGTTTGGTTTTCATCTTGTCGATGCCCATTGCCTGGCAGGCAATCTCATCTTCACGAAGTGCAATCCAGGCCCTGCCAAGCCGTGAATCCTGCAGCCTATTGACGAAGAAAATGGTAACTATAACAAACAGCACCATCAGGTAATAGGTATAAATAATTGCCGTATTCAGTGAAAGCTCGATTCCGAACAGTCCAGGACGGGCAATGTTGGATATGCCGCTCGGTCCCTTGGAAAACGTGCCCCAATTTTCCAAAATGAGCCTGATTATTTCACCAAATCCAAGGGTGACGATTGCCAGATAGTCACCGCGAAGACGGAGGACCGGGATGCCAAGTAGTATGCCGAAGAGAGCGGCCAAAAGGCCACCGATCGGTAAAACTGTCCAGAAGCCGAGCCCAAAATGATGGTGCAGCAACGCATAGGTGTAGGCGCCAACCGCATAAAAAGCAACGTAGCCGAGATCAAGAAGGCCTGCAAGACCAACAACAATATTCAACCCAAGGCCAAGGACGACATACATCAGAGCCGTGGTCATAATGTTGGTCTGGTAGGTGGAAAAGATCAACGGATACGCCACAGCAAAGACGAGCAGGATACCATAAAAGCTGTTTTTATAGGCGGGAACACCCAGCAACTTATGAATAAACGACTTGCCGGTATCATCTTTGGCCTTGGTCTCCTGGTCGCTGGCCTGGTATTCTTTTCTCTTCAGATAATAGCGGAAAAGTATTGAAAGAAAGAAACTTCCAAGCGCAACATAAAGGATGTTCATCCACCGCCATTGCACGGTTTTTTCGATAGAATTGACCCGCACGACCATGATCGGGAAGGTCAGAAAGACAAACCAGAGAGAGATGAAAAATGATCGCTTTAATTCTTGATAGGTAAACATAACCGGATCACACCTTTTGAGTGTCAGTCTTTCCGAGCAATCCCGACGGCTTGAATATCAGGATCAGAACGAGCAGAGAAAAGGCAAAGACATCTTCATAATCACTCGATACGTAGCCGGTGGCAAAGCTCTCAGTTAGTCCGAGAACGACACTGCCGAGCACTGCTCCGGGAATAGAGCCAATACCGCCAAGCACTGCCGCAGTAAATGCTTTAATGCCGGCAATAAAGCCGATATAAAAGTTTATCTGGCCAACATGAGAGGCGATGAGTAGCCCCCCGATTGCTGCAAGGGAAGAGCCGATTATGAAGGTGACTGATATAATACGGTTTACATTGATGCCAACGAGCATCGCCATGGTCCTATCCTGCGAAGTGGCACGCATGGCTTTGCCTATTTTGGTATATTTAATCAGCAATGTCAGTAAGATCATGACAATCGTGGTGGTTATCAAAATTATCAGGTCCGTGGTACCAACAATATGCGCTACCGGTTCAACAATAGCAAAATCGGGTATCAGCTGAGGAAACGGGAGAAAGTCGGATGTCTGTGCCAGCAGCACATAGTTTTGCAAAAAGATAGACATGCCGATGGCACTGATAAGAGGCGATAATCTTGGAGCGTGTCTGAGTGGCTTGTAGGCGATTTTTTCGATTGTATATCCATAAGAGGCAGACCAGATAACGGCAGCAAGCCCGGCAAGGACAACAATTGCCAGGGCAGGAAAACCAAGAATTGACAAGATGGTGGCAACAATGAACGAGGTAAATGCACCGATCATGTAAATTTCACCATGGGAGAAATTAATCAACCCGATGATTCCATAGACCATCGTATAACCAAGCGCAATTAATGCATAAATTGAGCCCCTCGTGAGCCCGCTGAACAACAATTCAACAAAATATTCCATAATAGGCCCAGAAAGATTACCTGGGACAAACTCCGATAGAAGTTTGTCCCAGGTAAATGAGGTTTAGACAGAAAAATGCTATTTCAGTTCAACGAAAGTACCGTCTTTTACCTGATAGACGGAGAATCCAACACCAAGAGCGTCGCCTCTTTCATCAAAAGAAATTGTGCCGACAGGAGTATCGACTTTCTCGCTTTGAAGATTTTTCTTCAGTGCTGCCAGGTCAGTACTTCCGGCTTTGGCAACGGCATTTGTCATTGCCAGCATGGCCGAATAGGCATTTTCATAAAAGGCGCCCGGATCTGAGCTGAACGTATCTTTGTGTTCCTGAACTGCTTGTTTATTCAAAGGGTTGCTAGAAGTGTCCATCGGACCGGAGGCGTAGGCACCTTCGGCAGAGTCTCCAGCTACCTTGATGAACGTCTGATCCTTGACACCGTCATCAGAAATGAAGGAGGTCTTTAGTCTTTTCTTTTTCATCATCGAGATGATTTTGGATGCTTCCGGATGGTAACCTCCAAAGATAACAGCTTCGGCACCGGATCTTTTGATCTTTTGGACAATTGCAGAGTAATCAACTGCACCCGGGGTAACACCTTCAAACAGAACGACTTCAGCTTTTCCGGACTCTTCGAGAAATTTTTTGGCAAATTCAGCAAATCCCTTGCCATAGTCGCCTTTGTCATGAACGACAGCAAGTTTGGTATAGCCAAGCTTATTCAAGGCGAAATCAACATCGAGTTGAGCCTGTGCATCATCGGGAGCAATAGTCCTGAAAAAGTTAGGATAGTCTCCACTCTGGGTCAATGCAGGATTGGTGGCGGAAGGCGACATGACCAGAATTCCGGCGTCATTATAGATAGGCAGCGCTGCTTTCGTTGAACCTGAGCAGATGCCGCCGAGAACCAGCTGTGCACCGTCAGAAATCAGTTTTGTTGCCGTGTTGGTAGCAACTTCTGGTTTACAAACGGTATCCTCAACCAGCAGTTCAATCTTCATGCCGTTGATTCCACCTTGGGCGTTAATTTTCTCAGCAACGATTTTTGCCGCGTTAACACTTGGCAGCCCGTAAGACGCCAGGTCGCCACTATGCGGTCCAGCTACACCAATTTTAATGGTATCTGCAGCCAGGGCAGATACGGGGACTGCTACGGCAAATAGCAAGCCGGCAGCAGCTGCGATTAATCTCTTAGTACGTAGTACTCTCATGAATTCCTCCCAAAATAATAGTGGTTTTCTCTTGTAGCCCTCGTAATACCCATCTCAATCATATTAAAAACGCGGGCTGAAACATGCCGAACGTGATATTAGTCTTTTAAAGTTAATTTTGCAAAAATGAAAAGTTTTTTTATTTTACCTGTGAGCACATTTATGGTGACTGCTCTTTAGTGATAGGTAACCGTAAGGGTTAAATTATGAATATAATACAGCCAGTTATATGAGTTTTGTGGGGCCGGTACATTTTTAAAACTGCATTTTCTTTTTTTTAGAACACCTATGAATTTTACTACTGAAAACGTCATATTTGCATTTGGCCGTCCCTTTGGCCCCTTTTACGCTTTGGCAATGAAATTTCGGGCATTTTTATATCGAAAAGGTGTTTTTACCATTCATCATCTTCCTATTCCGGTGATTTCGGTAGGAAATCTTACCATGGGAGGAAGCGGAAAAACTCCATTTGTCGTTTATCTAGCAAAGTTTCTCCAACAAAGAGGTTTCAAGCCGGCGGTAATCAGTCTGGGATACCGTGGTAGAAGCAAAGAGCCGGTTACCATTGTTTCAGATGGACAGCGCATACTCAGTGATCCCCTGTCCTGTGGTGATGAACCATATCTTATCGCGCATTCAACACATGGTGTGGTTGTCGCCACCGGTAAAAAACGCATTCATCCATGCAAAAAAGTAATTGAATCATTTAATTGTAATATCATCCTCCTTGACGATGCCTTCCAGCACCTCGCTGTTTCACGAAGTATTGATCTGGTATTGTTTGACGTCCACACTTTTGCGGGTAACAGCAGGGTTTTCCCCGGGGGGGAGCTACGAGAGCCGGTTTCTGCACTAAACCGCTGCGATGCCTTCATACTGACAGGTGTTACTGGATCTAACCAAGAACGCACTGAAAAATGTTCAGAACTGTTAGCGCACAAATTCACTGAGAAACCCATTTTCAAAGTTTCCCGGTTCTACCCCAATGCAGTGAAGCATACCCTCACTGGTTCGAGTATTTCTGCAGTCGTTATCCCTCTTGAAAATCTTCCGCAAAACCTTTTCTGTATTTGTGGTATAGCCAAGCCAGAACGTTTCAGACAATCACTGAATGATGCAGGAATTAACATTGGCGATTTCAAAATGTTTCCTGATCATTGCAATTATACTCAAGATATTGTAGAAACGCTTCGTCGCCAGGTAATTGAGACAGCTGCAAGCGGAATACTCACTACCGAAAAGGATATGACCAAATTGGCTCGATTGGATTTTGGGGACATCACAATATACACACTCCCGCTTACTTTTGACTCAAACGAGGCGCTGGAAGATTTCATTTTAAGTAAAATAGGTGTTAAGACATCTTAAAGGTTAAAACCCTTTTCTTAGTCGCATACTATGTCCTTTTTGCCCGTTGTGTGTTTTTTGCGACACATTGACACAGGTCTTCGCAAAAACGCAATAGATGGGTTTATGTTACTGTAATAATTTCAATATATTGCATTTTTAGGTCAGTAGGCGGAGTACTTAAATGGTTGGTCCGTATTTTGCATAGGTCTCTGACAAAACAGAAAGTTCAAAAAAAATTACTTTTATATAATTCATGAAACAAAATCTTGAACCGCATCAATATACATTAAGGCAACCAGTAAGTTGCTGTGGCGTCGGCCTGCACTCCGGCAGAACCGCAAACCTCACCATCAAGCCAGCACCAGTCGATAATGGTATTCGTTTTTTTAGAACTGACCTTGGAAACGGGATATACGTTGATGCCCATATGGATAAGGTTGTAGATACCAGACTGGCTACCACTATCGGCACCAACGGTATAACCGTTTCCACTACTGAACATTTGCTGGCCGCTCTGAGGAGCAGTGGTATTGATAATGCCAATATAGACCTGGATGCATCAGAAGTTCCGATCATGGACGGCAGTGCAGAGCCCTTCATTAAGCTGCTGAAAACCTCGGGAAGGACCAAGCAAGCCGGAATGCGAAAGGTTTTACGGATAACCAGGCCAATTCTCTATCAAGATGATGACAGCACCATTTCCGTGAAGCCTTACAATGGCTTTAAAATCACCGGTCGTATCAGTTTCGAGGACACGGTTATCAAAAATCAAAAGTACAGTATTGAATTAGATACTGATCGCTTTTGTCAAGAAATTGCCCGTGCCCGTACATTTGGATATGTTGAAGAGGTTGAAGAATTGTGGGCTAACGGACTTGCCCTGGGCGGGACATTAGAAAATGTCATAGCTATTCATTGGAATCGTAAATCGATACTCAATGAAGACGGACTGCGTTTTCAGGATGAATTCATCCGCCATAAGGTTCTTGACTTGGTCGGTGATTTAACGTTGCTTGGGTGCCCCATGCTTGGGCATG
>JABDPQ010000429.1 GCA_013042695.1 Desulfobacterales bacterium
AATTCAACCTTTCAGCCGCTACACTGATTTGCCTGCCGCTGAGAAACCGTCAAAAAGAAGGGATCGGCATTCTCTGTTTACTTTATGATAGCCAGAGGCTGGTAGAGCCTGAAGTCCAAAGCGGAAGACTTGCCTTTCTTGAGGCACTATCCGGTTTTGCGGCAGTCACGCTTGAAAGCAAAAAAATGATCAAGATGCAAAAGGATCTCCTTGAGTCCTTTATCATGCTGCTTGCAGGAGCTATAGATTCAAAATCACCTTATACCGGCGGACATTGTCAGCGTGTACCTGTCATTACCAAGCTGCTTGCCCGTAAGGCATGTGATACAGAGACGGAACCTTTTGTGAATTTTTCTCTTTCAGATAAAGAATGGGAAGCCCTGCATATCGCAAGTTGGCTTCACGACTGCGGTAAAATCACCACACCGGAGTTTGTTGTTGACAAGGCAACCAAGCTTGAAACCATTTATGACCGAATTCATGAAATCAGAACGCGCTTTGAAGTGATGAAAAGAGATGCCCACCTCAGCTACTGGGAAAAACTTGTAGCTGGGGAAGACAAAGACCAACTCAAAAAACAACTTAAAGCCGATTGGCAGCGGTTGGACGATGAATTTACCTTTGTTGCCGAAAGTAATCTTGGCGGCGAATATATGGATCCCAAAAACGTTAGACGTTTGCAATCGATTGCTGCACAAACCTGGACGCGAACGCTTGACGATCGTTTGGGAATATCATGGGAAGAACTACAGCGCAAAGAGAGAACTGAAGCACCCAGCCTGCCTGCCAAAGAGTATCTTATTGCAGATCGGGATGACCATTTGTTCATCAGAAGTGAAAAGTATCAGATCAGCAAAGATAACGATTACGGCTTCATCCTTGACGTTCCCGAGTATCTTTATAATCGGGGAGAGTTATATAATCTCAGCCTTGCCCGAGGCACATTGACACATGAGGAGCGCTACCAAATCAACGATCATATTGTCCAGACCATCACTATGTTGAAAAAATTGCCTTACCCTAAGCACCTTGCAGAGGTACCTGACATCGCCGGAGGACATCATGAAAAACTTGACGGGACCGGATATCCACGCTGTCTATCTGGAGAACAGATGTCTCTGACCGCAAAAATGATGGTGATCGCCGATATATTTGAGGCGCTTACCGCATCAGACCGCCCGTATAAAAAGGCTAAAAAACTGAGCGAAGCCTTGAAAATCATGGGATTTATGGAAAAAGACAAGCACATTGATGGAGATCTCTTCAGGCTGTTCCTGTCAAGCGGAGCCTATCTTGAGTATGCCAACAGCTATCTCAAGCCGGAGCAGATTGACGATGTAGATATCCAGCAATACCTGGAAGCCTAATTTGTCGCAGCCAATATCTGATTGGACATATATTGATGCAACAGTCAGGATGATGGCCATTAAAGATTAGGATTGACAAAACAATTTAACAAACTAAATAAATAGAATCCCCTAGCTGTTTCATGGTTAAAGATTCTTTATAATAAAATGTGGAGATACTATTATGGCAACACGCGAAGAACTAGAAGAAAAATATGACGACTGCCAGGAAACCCCTGATTATGTGGCAGTTGCACTGGAAGCCTTCAAGGATCTCGGTGAAAAGGACTGGGCCGTCGAGCTCTTTGAAGAAGGTGCTGACTGGGCAGCAACCGCTCAGGACTTTATGGCACTGTCCAACGGTGCCCGCGTCATACTTGGAGACGAGGACAAGGCCGCTGAATATTTTGAGCAGGCCAAAGGAGCCTGCAGCAATGCTGGTGAGCTGATCGAACTGGCAGTTTCAGCAGCGCAAAACGACAACAAAGAAAGCGCCAGAGAGATGTTCGTTGCAGCCGCTGAAAAAGCTACCAAGGCTGCTGAGTTTTTGAGTTTAGCCCAAAAAATAAATGAAAACCTCGGTGACAAAGAACTGGCAAAAGAAGTAAGCGCCAAGGCGAAGGAAAAATGCTCGACTCCTGCCGATTTCGCTGATCTAGCCAGGGGGCTGATCAATGATTTCGATGACCCGGATCAGGCTAAAGAGGTTTTAAGCCAGGCGGCTGGATCATGCAAAAGCGGCGCCGACTTTGCCGCACTTGCCGCAAGTGCCGGTGAGCTGTTCCCGGATAGCGATTTTGGCAGCACACTTTACCAGTCAGCTGAGGAGCAGATCGACTCCGGTCTTGAAATGGGCAGTCTTGCCAAAGAGGCGATGGCTGCTTTTGGTGACAAAGAAAATGGCGCCAGGCTTTTCAACAAAGCCAAGGATATGCTCGAAAGCGGGGAAGATCTGGTAAAACTTGCCGCCATGATCCAGGAGTCACTTGAGGATAAGGAACTGGTCCTTGCGGCCTATAAAAAAGCCGGTGATTACTTCACCTCTTATAAGGAGATCATAAATCTTGCCGATTCGGTTCTCAAAGATACCGGCAATAAAGAGTATGCCGGCCAGATATATCTGAAAGCAGCAGAGACCGATCCGGATGCTCCGAAACTTGTCGGAGTAGCCGAAAAACTTGCTGATGGAATTGGCGACCTCGACGGTGCCGTTGCGGTTCTGCACCAGGCCGAAAATTCGGTCAAGACCAACTCCGAGTTCCAATCCATGGCCGATGCCGTCCTGAAATACGCAACTGATCAACAGTGGCTGGATGATATCGCTCTGCAGAAGGAGAAGCGCGCAGAGCACCCGGAGCTCTATAACGACTACATCAAGCGCGAGCAGGAGGCCCTGCAAGGGGCAACCCTGTGGAATCTCGGTCACGAGGTGATGCAAGCGACAGGCGATAGCCCGTATGCTCGCAAGCTTTTCGCCAATGCTGAAAAGCTGGCCAATTACTATGACGACTATATGAATCTGGCCGGTTTAATTGCCGGTGACCTCAATGACAAAAATTGGGCCGACCGTATTTACACCGAGCAGTTTGAATCCGCAGATGAGTTTGTTAAGAAAAAGAATATCGCCGCAGCGACGATGAACAACCTGCAGGATGAGGCGAAGGCCAGGAACTATCTGAAAAAGATGGAGGAAGAATGCAATGGTGCTGCCGATTATATTAAGCTGGCTACGACTGTAATCGATGTTCTCGGTGATGAAGGATGGACAAGGGCCCTTTATCAGGAGGCGCAGGCTAAATGCGATGACCGTTTCTGCCTGTTGACCCTGGCAGGCAAAGTCCTTGCCAGTCTCGGCGATGAAAAATGGGCCGGTGAGTTGTATGGAAAAGTAGCTGACCAATGTTCCGACGGCCATCAATATGAACAACTTTTCCATATCGTCGAGCAGCAGAGCACCAATTTGGAAACGTTGAAAACCCTTCATGCCAAAGCGGAGGAAAGCCTTTCCGACGCCAAGGATCTCGCTTCTCTGGCGGAGAGTATCGTACGAAGATTCGATTCCCAGGACTGGGCCCGTACGATTTATAATAAAGCCGTTGATGCACCGGATATCCAGAAGGTCAAATTTGATGTGGCTTCGAGTATAGTTAGAGTACTCGGGGACCACAAGTTGGCAGGTACCATACGCAGCAGCTAAAAGCCCTATCCCATTTCTAACAATGAAGAGCGGTCGATGTCAGCCTTGGCAAAGGCCGCTCTTCTCAAACTGATCGTCCAATATAACTTTCCAATAGACCCATACTACATTACGTAGTAGATAGTGGTATTCATTTTCACTCTCGCTGCTCATCCAAACAAATACGAGATATTTTATTGGGAGCTGAGAATTTGGTTTTATTATGTACGAGCATCCCCTGTGAATTAACAAATGGTAACCCATGGCAAATAATGTCCACAAATCTGTCATTCCATTTCATGTAACACGAAGCAAAGCCTTTATATCCTTGTTTATATTTCTTGCTCTGGATGTTTTTTTTGTAATTGTTTACCTGATAAGCACCTTGCCGGAAGTTAAAAATCTGACGCTTGGACATCAACTGGCTTCACTTGATCTTGACATCGAAGCTAACCTACCAACAAATTATGCGATATTGAAACTTTATGGTACTGCTATCATCAGTATTTTAATGGTGTTCTGGTACAAAAAGAAATCGCCCGTCTTCTGGAAAATAGCGGCATGTGTCCTTTTTATAATTGGTTTAGATGAAAGTGCACAATTGCATGAACTCTGGGCTGCCGCAGTGGCACCGAAATTGTTTGGTACTGATTATCTGGTAGGTAATCAGTTCACAATTGTACCGTATGCTATTATTTTAGGTTCCTTATATCTGTCATCACTCACACTTTTTCCGTGGAAATCAAGAATTGTCTTTGTCTGCTTTGTTTTATCTGGCATTTCTCTGATACTATCCCAATCCGCTGAGTGGTCCTTCGGACCGGCTATGACCGCAATGGATAGCACGTTTGAGTTCTTTGCCCCTTTATTGGAACATTTTGATAAAGACACACTCATGTTTGCCTGGGAGGAAGGACTGGAAATGGTTGGTTACTCCCTGCTCTGCGGCGGTGTGATAATTGGAGTGCACAGCATACAAAAACTGAAAGCGGAGATATAAGTCCTCGGCGTGACACAAACCAAATCAAAGAGCCGCTCACCATAACCCCTTCAGGAAAAGATACGTTCTGGCAACGTTATACTTGAACCTTGGGCGGCAGATTTACATTAGTTTCTGAGCACCTAGATTCCAGGCTCAATTGTCCGCAAATTGAACACAGAGTAATATTCCTTTCGTATGATCAATGCTTGCCTGTTTTCCCCGAAGCAGATTGCTCACTCCACGGCTTGAGCCGAACTCCACGGTCTGTTTTGATAGTGGGTATTCGAAGCCTTTCAAGGTGAGACCATGAATGTCATTGCGCAGAGGTAGAAGCGACACGTTCTCTCCAAGAGAGCTGTCTACGATAAATGGTTCAAGCGAAGGGTGCAAAATATGTATAGAGCAATCAGGAGCGAGTATGCCTATATGCATACAACGGTATTTTTCTGCAGCAGCAACGAAAATATTAGCCAGGCTCATATCCCACCTGCCCCCAAGAACCGCAGCAAGCCAGAGTTTCTGCACACCTTTTGACAGGGCTACATCAAGAGAAATCTCTAGATCAGTGGCATCCTTTCTGGTCGGATGACGATATATTTCAACGCCGCTATGTTCATATCCTAACAATACAGATGGATCAATTGAGTCAAGATCACCAATAAGGACATCCGGGGTAATTCTTAGTTTGGAACAATGGTTAGCCCCGCCGTCCGCAGCGTACACCACATCCACCCGACTGATGAGCGTAGTCAATTGTAAGGTCTCTGCCAGGTCTCCATTGGCGAAAATAAGTACTTCCATAGTAAGATGATTACTCCCTAATTTTCCGATAAATGTTGCCTACCAATCTGCCCATTCCTGAGAGCTGATACATTTGTGCATAGCATAGCCAGACAAGGCCTTCAAGGTTTAATCGTTGATAAGCACAAGGGCCGAAGAGCAGAGATGTATATCTATCTGCTGGCCAACCTGAGGTGGAACAGGGTCGATTGGAAAATCGAAAACAAGCTGAATGGTGTTGACGGTAAGGGTCAACATGTAGCTTGCCCCCTGAAAGCGGCAATCACTGACAATGCCCGCGAGATGAACACGGTGATTTGTTTGTCTATCAAGCGCTGCACCCTCTGGGCGGATGAGCAGCGTCGTCTTCTCTCGAATGGTTTCATCAGGATGATCGATTGGTAATTTTCCTAATGCTGAGTGAAAAAGAGCATCGCCATCCAAACATCCTTCAATCAGGTTATGAAATCCAAGGAATCTGGCTACTGTGCTGTTTTGTGGTACACGGTACAAATTTTCCGGAGTATCAAATTGCTGAAGAATCCCATTGTCAAGAATGGCTACTTTATCAGCAACACTGAAGGCCTCAGCCTGGTCATGGGTTACAAAGACTGCAGTGACACCTAAATTCTTGAGTATAGTCCGGATTTCGCCGGCCAATCTGTCTCGCAATATTCGATCAAGAGAACCGAGAGGTTCATCAAGCAGGAGTAACTGCGGCCCGGGAGCAAGACTTCGTGCCAAGGCAACGCGCTGACGCTCTCCTCCGGACAGTTCATCGATTTTTCGATCTTCAAAACCACGCAAACCAACCAAAT
>JABDPQ010000430.1 GCA_013042695.1 Desulfobacterales bacterium
TTCCTGTATCCACACGGTTTCAGAGGATTAAAAATTCACTGACAAGAAAATCAAGAGAAACAGGAAGTAGTATTACTAATGAGAAAAACGGAACTGAAACCTTTGAGTTGGCAAAGTCAGCAAATACCCTTGTCCAAGCTTGATCTCGTCGCTGATACCACGGAACTATGACTGGCTCAATTCACTCATTCTGTCGCAGTGGCGCAACTCGAACCTTTGCCTTCTTCGGGCAGACTATATTCCATATCTCTCTAGAAGCAACAGTTTCATTTCCTTGTTCCCGTAGGCCACGACGGATTGATTTTGACAGGCCACTTTCTTCTCAAGGTGAGTCACAAATGCCCGCGCGACTTCGTCTTGTAGGATGTTCCCCCAACCAATGGAATCGGGTATAAAGCGAGTCAGCATGGTAAGCCATCTGGGGGTGTGTACATTGCCTACGATTATTCCGGGCTTGAAGACAGCCAGCTTTTTAAATCCGACCTCAAGTACCGCCTTATACTTTTTCCCCATCACACGAAAGCCCTTAATTCTCGAGGCTGCATGGGACTCATTGACTCCCACAGCAGTTAAGAGCTCAAAGACCTCTATCCCAGCAGTTTTACAGCCTCTCGCATATTTGCCCAACATGTTGACCTCTACCTCAGTCATTTGCTCTTCGCTCATAAAAGCAGTCCCACTCCCGATCCCTATGCAACTGATAGCGACGTCATGGCCTTGGGCAATCTCTTTCACAATCTCCTCTAATTCGGGAGAGCTCGTGTCAACCACGACCTGTTCGACCTTAGCTTCGTCTTGCATGGAAGCAACGGTTCGTCGGCCAAGCATGGTCAGTTTAGAGCACACATCGCTCTTGAGCAGCTCGCGAGCAACGGCCCTACCCACTTCGCCACTTCCACCAAAAAGTATGCACTTCATTGAATCATTCCCTTAAATGTCTTAAGAACTGGTATGGTACTGGTGTCGCATTAGTGAAAAACGCATTCTGCCAATCTAACGCCAGCCTAAAGGGCGAGCAACTTGTTGCGGGTCCTTGCCAGATACGCAGCATTTAGCATGTTTGAGGCGTTTTACAATGTTATAAAAAAAGAACATTTACCGGGCAACAAGAATGATTTCAAGACAGTATCTTACAGTATTTGATTGAAGAATAGCATCGGAAGCCTCAAGCGAATAGAAGTAATTCTCCGTGAAGGTGTTTCCTGATATGTCTGTATCTCTCCGGTCTTTTATTATAAAATTATGACGATTCAATTTTTTATAACAGTGGATATATATAAACGATGCGCAATCTCACACACCAAGTTCTCATGATACTCGTCACAAGTTGGGTTCTGTTTTGGTCTACTCCATCAAAGGCATTATCACTACAGATCTTTGATGGAGTTTATGAGCCTTCTGGCGTTGCTCAGCTCTCTGACGGTAGTATTCTAATTGTAGAAGATGAAGGAGATGAACCACTTCATCTCTTTTCGATTGGATCTGAAAAATCAGAATTGATTTTAAACGCAAAACCCTTTAAGGGTGCGAAGCTAAAAGTTGACGACCTTGAGGCCGTAGCCAAAGGGAAAAATGGTGATCTTTTCCTGATAACCTCTCATTCGGCAACCAAGGATGGATCGAGAAAAAAGAAACGGGAAAAGCTCATTAAAACTAGCCTTGTAAATCAGCAGATAAGTTCTTTTGGCACAACAGACACCCTCGCTCGGTCAATACAGAAACACCTAGAGAGCAAATTATCTCTTGGAGAGGAAGAGCTCAATAGAACGAATATCGAGGGGATGGCCTTTCTTCCAACTGGCAAGGAATTGCTTATTGGGCTTCGATCTCCAATCCATCTGGAAAAAACTTTGATTTTGACCTTGATGAACCCCTATGATCTGATCGAAAGAGGGGAGCAACCGAGATTTAGCGAGGAAATTATCTCGCTTGACCTGGAAGGAGCTGGTGTACGTGCAATTACTTATTATGAAGATCAACGACAGTATCTGATTGCAGGTGAAACTGCTGGCAAACAGGGGAAACTTCGATCCCGGATTTGGATATGGAATGGCCAAGCGAGCCACCAGCCGGTCAAGCTGAAATTACCAAAGACAAAAGGGGCTAAGAATATTGAAGGCATCACGATAGCATCCTTTGAGGGCTCCACCTATCTTCTCTTCGTCTGCGACAATGGTGATAAGGACAAAGCTCAAGGAGCCAACTACGGTTTCATTGCTTTAAAGGATATTCATCCCTTTTGAACAAATTCCAAGAGGCAAGCGTCAGTAGGGTGCCAAATAGATTCTATGTCAGTATTCACACGGTGCTGGAGATTTCAACCGATAATCCTAAGCTGGATGATAGCTTATTTTCAGCGACTGAACATTGAACTACTACAACTTAACATTACCAAATCGAAGGTAAACAGTTCTATCTTTCCTTTTAGCTTTAGGTAGTTCCTGTCTCCCTTCAGAGCCGACTCATCTTCGCAAGTATAGTATTAACCATCTAGAATACATCGGGATTGAGATTTTGGAGCTGGCAATGTTAGCAGCGTAAAACTGACCGGCGACCGACAGCGAGTCCGGTGAAACATTTGGTTAGATGCTTTTTTTAATTCTTGATTCAATGGAGTTAAGGGCTTTTTTCACCAGCATATTAAATTCCTCGGGCTTTTCCAACATTGGAAAATGGCCCGTTTCCTCAATATAGAAAAGTTGATAGTGTTTTATATACTTTCTATTTTCATCAGGAGCTGTCGGCCATAATCTGGCGTTTATTGAGACCACTGGAATAGTAATATCTTCAAAAACCATGGCAGCCTCTCCGTTCACATACTGGCCCAGATAGTTGCGGAAGGCGCTTAAAGCGATTTTTTTTGGGGCAGAAGACATATCTTCTTTTACCCAATTCATCAATTGTGGATCAGTGCCTTTTGGAAACATTGGTGAAACGAAGTTCTTTGTGGCACGTTTAAAATCATCTTCAAAGGGTTTTGCCATTTCGTCAATTTCACTTTGAGGTATACGCTCCGCAACATTTTGCAAGGTGTCAATTCCTACAATTCCAACTACTTTTTCTGGCATTAATTTGGCCGCTTCAGCAATTACACCACCTCCCATTGAATGCCCGATCAAAATAGCTCTAGCAATGTTTTCATTATCCATTATTGCTTTCACATCGCGAGCAAAGGACAACATTGACAACTCGGATCTATTTAATGAAGAATGTCCATGTCCAGCCAAATCAACTGTGATTACTTGATAATCTTTTGCGAAAACAGGAATCTGTTTCTGCCAGTAACGTCCATCGCAACTCCAGCCGTGAATAAAAAACAGCGAGGTTTTTCCTTTCCCAACAACATCATAAGCGATACGTTCAGAATCAAAAGACAATGCGACATCATGCCTTAGAGAAACCTCTTTGCTAGCACACCCTGAAAATAGAAAGAAAGGTATTAGTATAAATAGAATCTGTTTTTTCATGTTTGTTCCTTATTTTCATATAACAAGTAATTATGAAGATTTGCATAACATGCGTTTTGTAAAGTTATACAGAAATAGGAGTTGCTAGGCAAGATGAAAGGTACCATAGAAGTATCGTTCAAAATCAGGTCAAAAGGTATACACTGGCAAGAGTATGTTGCCTTTCGAAAGGTAGAATGAAGGTGTTTCCTGGCCCCTAAGATGACAGAATAGGCCGAGCCTTCACAATAGCAACTTAGGCTATGGAATCTATCTGACTAAAAATATGTAGAATATTTTTTTCAATTAACCTTACCAGCAATATCTGGTGAAACATTAACTGGTCGAAGATTCTGTCGTTAATCATAATTTCAGAGAATTGTGTAGGTAGGCATTTGATGAGGAGGGTAAAGAAGAACGGAGTATATGATCTGCACAGGAAATACATCTCAACTTGACCGTTCAGGATACTGTTCATTATTGGCAGTACAAATCTCAAAATTCGAAAATGCGCTATACTACCGTAGTATCCATCAAAAGACCTGACGTCATTGTGGCGGAATAATACGACTGGTAGTTATATAGATCTGTATAAATCCTTGTTAAACTGCTTCAAACATAAAGATTGGAGGCAGAACCTTGCAACCGACAATTGTTACGTGGGTACTAATAATATTTGGCGCAATTACAATGGCACCACTCTTATTGGCCCAAACAATTATGATAGTAAAGCCTAATAGTCAACAGGCAAAAGACATCCTTGTCGCGAAAGGTGAAGACTGGCGAGACAAGACTCACTTTCGATCTGCTCTGGGATTAGCTTGGGCGGATTGGTTGCTTGTTGTCCCACTGTTAATTTCGGGAAGCATTGGTGTGATTCTTGGTCACGCTTGGGGTTATGTCCTTTGGGGTGCAGCTGGATCTATTTCGCTTTATATAAATATCGTATTGTGGTTCATGGAGAAGGAATACGTTTATCCCTCTCGTGGAGCGTTAGCCTATTACAGCTATTATTGGGGATTCTTTGTGTATTGGGGAGTTCTTGCCTTAGCATACTCAGCTATTCGTCTCAGTGGTATAGAACTCTAAAATCAATAGTTGATAGCAATTGATAAGTCAAAAATATATCGATGTACTGGTGTGCTCGGCCGTTCATGCAGTCTAACAGATGGGTGAACGCCGACTCAAAAGGTAGCGGCTTATATTTTTGCGAGATTTTGTATTGATTTGTTGTAAAACAAGCCTGTTTGCTTTTTGGGCTGGTTATCCAGACGTTAAGATTGCCAGTTGATCTCTACAGCTGTTATTTATTTTTGTCCTGAAACTTTTGAATAGATTGGGGTTTATGCAATGTGAATCAAGTCAACACAAAGCGGGTCCACCAGCCAGAGTTTGAAAAAATGAATACCTGAAAAGCGCCCAGAGCTGAGGAGCTGTGAAACAAGGCGAGCTATCAATCAGTGTCAGCGGACGCTGCTCACACGCCGCTGCTGAACCAGGTTGTTATGTTTTATACGACAAGATAGATTGAAAAAGGCAGACATTGTCGTAAATTTAAAGGATGGATTCTGGCTTAACCCAATTTCCACTAAAACGGGGTATGATCACTAGCATTCATGAACAACAGCATATAACTGATAAAGGAAGCAGGCCTGACCGTGTACGGTGCAGGCCTGCTATTAGATTACCTGGATTGTGCTTTATTGTGCTGCTTTTATTGCACTTAGCATGGCATCCAGCATCTCCGTCCCTTCACTTCCGAGTTTCTCATCGATGAGTTTACGCACTGCTGGCTGGGCTGCAGCAGCAAATTTCTCCAATTCCTCGGGAGAAACGGCATTGACCTCCATTTTCATGGAAAGTGCCGGTAAGCCCTTTTCAGATGCTTCTATCACCCGTGAAACGCCGCGGCCAGCCTCGGTTGCAACCTCAGATGCCCAGTCAATAATTTTACGGTGCTCTGCTGACAGGCCGTCGTAGAAATCTTTGTTCATCGTCCAGATGTATGGTGTTATGACATGGTTGGTGATCGACAGGTATTTCTGGACCTCATCAAATTTTGCGAAGGCAATGATCGGAATGGGATTCATCTGACCATCTGCGACACCAGTTTGCAGTGCGGTGTATACCTCGGCCCACGGCAGAGGAGTCGGTTTGCCACCCAGAGAACTCACCATGGCTTGGTGGGTAGGCAGGGTCATAGTACGAATTCTGAGCCCTTCCATATCCGCAACACTCGTGATAGGACGCTTGGAGTTAGAAAAGGCGAAAAAACCGCCTGAATCGATCAGGCCCAGCACTTTCAGACCAGTCTTTTTCTCAAGATCAG
>JABDPQ010000435.1 GCA_013042695.1 Desulfobacterales bacterium
GAATCTTCACGGCGAGAAAAAAGAAATCGCCTGGGGCAGCCAGATACGATCATACGTTTTGCAACCCTACAGAATGATAAAGGATCATCGAACTGACTATGAAATGGGTAATGTCGATGCGGTGCTGGATGGTCATCTTGACCCCTTTATCAAGGCGTACCTGCTGTGGGCTAAATAAATGAAAGATTCTGAGACACATCAGGCGGGTACGACTGCTGAAAAAAAATGTGCCAAGTGTGGCGCCTGTACCTCAGTGTGTCCGGTTTATCGAGCAAGTGGGAATGAAATATACAGTGCCCGGGGCAAAAGACACCTCGCCGAGATCTTCAGTGATGAAAAGCCCGGTCCTGTCTTTGAGGACATCTACTCAAAGTGTCTGTTGTGCGGTGCTTGCAGTACCGTATGTCCGCGCAAGCTTGCTATCACAGAAGATGTTGTGGAAGCTCGTTCTGAGTTCTCTGCCTATTATGGCGAGCATGGCTATCAGAAGTTCCTGGCTAGAGAGGTATTGAATCGTCCGGAGCTACTCGGAGCCGCTCGTGTGCTTGGAAAAAAAGCGGCAAACGTTCTATTCGGTCGCCTGCCGGCTGGAAGTGGCTTGAAACTCAGACTTGCCATGTTTGCTGAGAGCGATGCGCTGGCAGCAGAGCCCACTATTAAACTACCTAGAAACATAGAGAATGACGAAAATGCAATGGTGTATTTTCCAGGCTGTGCAGCATCATATCTCTATCCGAAAATCGTTGAATCGGTCAATGATTTACTTGCAGATTACGGCTACAAACTCCAGATTCCACGTGGGCTGAGCTGCTGCGGTTTGGCTCTGATGGCAGCAGGAGATCGCAGTGGAGCCCAGCGTTTAGCCAGAAACAATATTCAGTTGTTTGAGCAGAGTGATGGTCCAATTATGGTTTCTTGTGGCTCATGTTTTGCTCATCTTACTCGCTATCCTCACCTATTTGAGGAGGACAAAACGTGGAAAACACGTGCAGAACTGGTTTGTGAACGTCTGGTGGAGATCAGTAGATTTATCGAAATGCTACAGCAGGAAGAGACCCTTTCTTTTGCTAAAACACCATCACTGCTGAAGGTCTTTTATCATGACCCGTGTCATATGCGGCATGATCTCAAGATTATTGATGAGCCGCGCACTTTGTTGCGGGCGTTGCAGGGTATAGAATTGCTGGAACTTCCAGACGGGCCTCAATGCTGTGGGCAGGGAGGGTTATTTCATCTGGGTGCCCCGGAACTTTCATCAGTTATTCGTGATGATCTGGCCGGCAAGATAGTGGCAATGAATCCAGATGTCATCACGACTACCTGTTCTGGTTGCCTCATGCAGTTGAAAACAGCAATGGCAGCTGCTGAAAGCAAGGTACCGGTTATTCACCTCGCTGCTTTGATAAATCAGCGCTCACAAGCAGGGGAGAAGCAATGATTAATACAGTTTAACTCTGGTGCAATAAATCAACCATTTTTTTTAGCAGCATATTCAGTGAGCTTTCGATCAATGTTAGACGCACAGCTTCCACACATGGTGCCGCCGCTCTGGTGGCACATCCCCGTAAGTCCGTGCCTGGTTTTACCAACACGTTTCCTGCAGTAATTGATAAGCAGAGCAGCTCCTAGCAAGAGGGGGAAGGAGATCATCAAAGTCATAAAAAATATATACATAGGTGGCCTCGTTTTGGTTAGCCTCCAAAGTCATCAAAGTGAATATTGTCCTGCTCAACGCCTAGGTTATCAAGCATATCCTGAACGGAAGCAAGCATCATCGGGGGGCCGCAGACATAGTAATGAATGTCTTCTGGTGCGGGATGGTCCTTGAGGTAATGATCGTAGAGAACTTGATGGACAAATCCCGTATAACCATTCCAGTTATCCTCGGGCTGTGGTTCTGAAAGAGCCATATGAAATGAGAAGTTTTCGTGTTTTTCGTCCAGTTCTTCAAACTCTTTTTGATAAAACAACTCTTTCACGGAGCGACCGCCATACCAATAGGAAACTTTGCGACCTGTCTTCAAGCGCTTGAAAAGGTCGAATATATGGCTGCGCAGCGGTGCCATTCCTGCACCACCACCGATGTAGACCATCTCTTCATCCCCGTCCTTTATCAGAAAATCGCCGAAGGGGCCGGAAATGGTGACCCTGTCGCCGGGTTTAAGATTGAAGATATAGGATGAGGCCTGACCAGGCGGGGCAGCCGGCTGACCAGGAGGTGGGCTTGAAATGCGGACATTTAGTGCAATGATGCCTTTTTCTTCCGGATAGTTGGCCATGGAATACGCTCTGGTGACCGGGGTGTGTACATGTGATTTATATTGAAACATTTTAAACTTGGTCCAGTCGGCCAAAAAGCGGTTATCTATATCAAAGTTTTTGTATTCCAGCACGTGAGGAGGAACCTCGATCTGGATATAGCCGCCTGCCTTGAAATCGACATCATCATCCTCTGGAAGTTCCAGCACCAGTTCTTTTATAAACGTTGCCAGGTTATCATTGGATTTGACGACACATTCCCATTTCCGGGTTTCGAGCATTTCCGGTGGAACCTCAATTTCCAAATTACGCTTGACCGGTACCTGACAGGATAGCCGGTATCCTTCGCGAGCCTCACGTCTGCTGATGTGTGATTCTTCCGTAGGAAGTATCGACCCACCTCCATCCTTGACGACGCAGAGACATTGTGCGCAGCTGCCGCCTCCGCCGCAGGCTGAAGATAAGAAGATGCCTTTATCTGCAAGCGAGGTGATCAACTTCCCGCCAGGCTTGGTGATGATTTCCTTGTCATCATTCACCCGGATGGTAATGTCGCCGCTCGGCAGCAGTGATCTCTTGGCGAGGACAATGATAAGCACCAGAATAAACTGGATGGTCAGAAAAATACTGACGCCGTAAACTATTTCATTCATCTGAAGATCTCCACGATCATTTACTTTTTTTTACATCCATCTCCGATGATGAGATTCTTAACTTATAGGCTCATCCCGGCAAGCCCCATAAAGGCCATTGCCATGAGCCCCGCGGTAATAAAAGTTAAACCAAGGCCGCGCAAACCTTTCGGAGGATTTGCATATTCACACCTTTCTCGAATACCCGCCAAGGCTACGACTGCAAGAAGAAACCCCAGGCCGGCACCGAATCCATAGGCCACACTTTCAAGAAACGTATATTCTCGTTCTACCATAAAAAGCGAAGCACCAAGGATCGCACAGTTGACGGTCAGCAGCGGCAGGAAGATGCCCAATGTGTTGTAGAGTGCAGGGACAAAGCGATCGAGCACCATTTCAAGTACCTGCACCACGGCTGCGATCGTGGCAATATAGATGAGCAGGCCAAGAAAGGTGAGATCGGTGTTTGGCTGCCCAAGCCATTCCAGAGCGCCGCCCCTGAGCAGATGGTTGAGTACCAGATTGTTGATCGGCACGGTTATCGCCGTGAGCACAAGAACCGCGAGCCCAAGGCCAAGGGCAGCTTTAACCTGTTTTGATATTGCCAGGAAGGTACACATGCCCAGAAAAAAACTGAGCGGCAGGTTTTCGATAAAAACTGATCTGAAAATGATATCAATATAGTGCATTAATTTTTCTCCTGTTGCTCTGGATCAAGGGTGCGTAATACCCAGATAATCAGAGCTATGAGGAAAAAGGCACTGGCTGGAAGAACGAGCATGCCGTTTGCTAAATACCAGCCATCATTCGTTGTCAGTTTCAATATCTCATAGCCAAACAACGAACCGGAGCCGAAGAGTTCTCGAATAAAGGCAACGG